>JARYLV010000013.1 GCA_029907465.1 Methanomassiliicoccales archaeon | reverse complement strand
CCGCCAAGCCTTCAACTGCGAATCCCAAACCTCACCACCACGACCAGTATAAGTGCCAACCCTATCCGCACCAAGCCACTGACCAAGAAAATCACGAACAACATCAACAGTATCCGTAAACTTTGAAAAGACGAGCACCTTTCGCCCTTCGCTCCGCAAATCCTGAACAACACGCCGAATCTCGCGCAACTTCGGATCATCAGCAGCTGTCGCCGCCATACTATAGGGAGTCAATCTCTTCTCTAACTCGCGTAGCTTACCCAACTCCTTCTCAACCAAACTACGAGCATGCTCAACGGCAGCCATCATAGCATTCAAAAGCTCCTGCTCATCCACATCCTCACCAGCATCCTCAACCATGTCAGATGCCAACTTCAACAACCGTTCTTCATCACCCTCTAACAAGGCTTCGAGAGCCTCACGTCTGCGCCGAATAGTCTGATAAGCAGATGCGAAACTGCTCACAAAACGCTGATAATATACGGATCTAATCAACCCAAAACCGCCATGCTCCACTTCCTTCAAAAACGCTTTATACTCATCATAGTAGTTTTCCAAATAATCATTCAACTCCGCCAACAAACCAGCATGCTTCTCATCTAAAGCCACATCGACGTTCTCAATTTTCCGCTCAGGGAATTTATAACCCTCTTTCTTCAACCGATCCCGCGTATTGCGAACCATAAACCACGAAGTCGGCATCAATCCTCTCAAAACCCGATCTAGACTTTCATAACCGACATCATCCAATCGTCTCAAGAAATTTTTAAACAGAGCCTCGTCGCCAGAAACCAACAAATCCAAGAGTTCCTTCCCCCCAGCCTTACTGAAACACCACTCTACAACTGCCCGCCTATGTCTATCCTCTAAATAAGTTCGAGCAAACCATGAAACCAAACTGAACAAGTGCAGCCAGTCACGCTCTGTTCTATCACTAGGGCTTCGATTTAGCGCGTCGTAACACCTTTGAAAAGCATCTTCATGCACCCATGGACCACCCAATCCCAAAATTCGTAACAAATCTAACATTTCCAACTCATTTAGCTGCAAAGGAGTCGCAGTTAACAAGAAGACATGCGGCGTCAACGCCGACAAAGCTGTCGCCAACTCATTAAGCCTCGTCGGCCTTGGTGAACCATATTCTGAACGCGTTACACGAGCCGCATGAGCTTCATCGATCAAAACCAAATCAAAAGGTTTTGCCTTCAACAACTCAGGCTCGGAACCACGTCTACCCCGAACATAATGCCATGAAGCCACAATCAAATCGATAACATCAAAAGGATTACCATCAACAGTAAAAGTCTTCCCGTCTGGTGCCAAAAAACCATTGGGCGGGCTGAATAAATACGCAGGCAACCCAAATTTACCGCGAAGCTCGTCCCACCATTGTCTAGTCACATTCTTAGGCGCCAAAACCAAAACCCGTCGCACATAACCAGTCATCCATAACAACTTGATGCACGCACCTGCCTCGATGGTCTTACCAAGTCCAACCTCGTCAGCAAACAAAACACGAAACGGATAGCGTTCACGGGCCAAACTAACCGCGCGTGCTTGATGGGGATACAATCTGACAGGACCCAAACCCATGTGCGCCAAACAACGAACCCTAGGCAAAATTCTCACAAAACGGCAAGCAGGTAACAAACCGTGAGCAACAACTCGCGACCCAGACTCATGCATTTCCAATAGCGCGACAGACTTAGGCTCAAACTTTACAATGGCCCTGTAAACAGCTTCAGGAAGACTGAAAACCTCAAAATCGGGATGCTCGGCATTCCAAATGCGCTCAAAAGACTGCACCAAATCAGCAACTCGCTCTTTATCGCCCTCACGCCACGAATAGAAAACAACAATTCGCTCACCATTTACGGTATAAGCAGGCTCCGTCTCATTTGCACTTCCCTCTGCAGCAATAATGTTTCCCTCCCTGTCCTTGAAAATAAGAATCTTATAATGAAAAATTCCAGTTTGCCCTAAATAAAGATGACGAGGCAGAACAACCTTGACTTCCAAAATACCTCTTGTAAACATCCAAGCAAGAGCTTCCAAACGCCTCTTAATGAGGACGTCCTCAATCTTCTCTAACCCCTCAGCAATCTTCCGCGCAATCTCCTCAACAATCTCCTTCCCAGAACGCAAACCCATTTGATAAGCTTCCCAAAGTTCCTTGGGAACATCGTGTGCCCCCAAAATCAAACGCATCCTCCCGCCATTATTTATTAGACCGGCAACACCGCTCGCTGCATGCACGAGAGATTCAACCGAAAAGTAACCAGTAGCACGATCATAAGCAACCGATTCCTTTAAAACAGGAATGTAAAAACTTCGAGCTATCCTTTCGCCACGTCCTTCAAAACTTAAACCAGTAATCCCAATTTTCTTTAGCGACATATATACCACTTCTGAAGTATGAATGGAAATAAGACGACCATTCCACTTTAAGTTTATCCAAATTTTTAACTTCTACATCAAATATAAAAATTGAAACCATACAAACAATTACCCAGAATAAAAGTACGATGCCTTAAGGGATTACAATATAGTCCGCCAGATAAATAAGTAAAATAATTCCAGTTCATAAGCGATAGTAGCCAACGACCATCCAACACAAACTTACATACCCAACAGTTGTAACAAATGACGTGAATTTCATCGGAAAATGAGAAACAGATTAATTGCCAATCTTATTTATTCTTGATCACTTTTTTCAAAATTCTTTCATAACAGAAAGAAAGTGGTCAAGGTTTGATTTTTTTCAAATTGGATTCTAAGCTGTCACAGCAATCTTCAATATCCTTTTATCAATTTTTGTTCGTCTACGACCTTTAGCATCGAATGTGTATTGGCGATATACCCTGAGGTCTCAAATCCTTATTCCTGCGCCTTGTTACAATTCATTCCATCTTCAGATTTTGAATCGACAAATGAGAAATTTAATTAACATTTGCCGCGCAACCACGATATAAACAACCTCTTTGCCCGCTGAAGACCTCATTGAACCAACCATTCAAAGCGGCAATAAGCTAATCGTGGAGCCGACAGAAGCAGTGTTGTCGAACGTTTTCAAATAGCGCGTAAAGAGATGGATTCATTTTTTTTGTGATTTCTGTTTTTTATTACATCTAAAAGACTTGAAAGAAATCGTATAGAATTTTCACCATTCACTAAGACATTCCCCCTCCCCTAAGAAGGGCCGCCGCGTCGCCGAGAAGGTCGCGGAGATAGAGGTGATATTGAGGGAAGGATTCGAGAATTAGTGATCCTTCGCATTCAGACGCAGGATCGAGAATAATCTAAATATCTCGCAAATTCGATTTAATAACCATGCCGTATTGTCCGAAGTGTGGGAAGGAAGTGGGAGAGAACTCGCTCTATTGTTCCAGCTGCGGTTCGCCGCTCGCAGGGACAGGAGCGAAAAAATCGTGCCTGCCTGCGGCGGGTGGGATCGTCTGTATAATTGCATCGTGCGTATGTCTGTTCGCTGGTCTTGTCGGATTTTTCTTGCCCCCTGCTGAGGGATTCCAGGGAGGAGATGCGTCACTGGTCGTCAAATTGAGCGTCATCATTTTGGGCTGGGTCGGGTTCGCTGTCGGGATCATCGGCGGGATATCATCGATCAGACGAAGGCACTACAAACTCGCGGTAATCGGGAGCCTGCTGGTTCTAGTTGAAGGCTTTCTCTCGATCCTCGCACCTGCCCTCAGGATCTATACGATCATGTTCTTCGTGTTTTTTGCAATGCCCTTGATCATATTGTCGATCATAGCCCTGATCCTGATCGCCATATCGAAGGGGGAATTCACCTGATTGATGCGCTGGCTAAAGGCAACATCGCTGGGTCGTTCTGACTATGTGGAAAATTGCGGAGATAGAGGAGATACTGAGGGAGGAGTAGTTAAATGAGCGAATTTGCCGGCTTCGATGGAGTGGTTGCGGCCATTCTCTCAGCTGTACTTGCGTCGGTGCTAACGGCTGTGGCGATTCATCTTTTGGAACTCCGGAGGGACAAGCAGCAAAGAAGGTTGAAGATTTTGGGCTGGCTCAGGTGGCTCGAGTTTTATCTTGATGAGGTGGAGAGCAAAAAATTAGACGCCAATTTGCTCACGGACAAGCTACCCTGGTGGGCGGACCATGCCATGCAGAGCTGCGGCGACTCGCTCGGTCTCTTGTCGGAAAAACAACGTGAGGAATTCATCGGGCTGCTCAAGGGCACATTCGAGCAAAGCGGTATGATTAGTCCTGAAACAGCGGGGCCAATACTCGATAAAGCGAGTAAGTTGTTGCAAGACCTGGAGAAAAAAAAATGGAAAAATAAGAAAGATAATATCAAAGGTCCGGAGACGGAAGAAATAAGTGAGACAAGACCAATAGCAGACCAGCGGTGCGGAAAATGAAGAGGTCTCAGTGGGGAGACGCAGATGGTTAAGCTCAAGGCCGAGGAGATCAAACCGGACGAGGAGCTCGCCTACCGCATGGTCAGGATTTCAGGATGGGACAGCCCGATTACAACACCTATCAAGGCAACACTGCCGGGAGCTGGTCGCGGGCTGATAAATGAGATGTACCGGCGATTTAAACTCGATACGCTGAAAAGAATAACGAATGACTCGAGCTGGGAAAGAAAGTGCCTACTAGATATGAAGTCCCAGAGGCGCTCAGAAGCCGACATGATCAATTTTTCGGTCGTCGAGTGCGCGGGAGATTACAAGAATATTCCTGATCTGGAAATGGAAGCACTTGCCGACATTCAATACTGCGCAGCCGATGTACTAGTATCGCCCATATGGGGCGGACCTGTGAAATCTCTGACTGGAAGCAGACTCGCAGAAGCCCTCGTTGACCTAAATCAGCGGTGGGTCGAAGCCGTCGAAATGCGGAACCACAAGACGCTCGTGGGCCTCATACCGCACAAGGCAACGAGGCAGATGCTTGGCAGGATTATCGATTCATTCATTGAGTGCGGTGTAGAGTTCTTTGCGGTGGACTTCAGGAACAGTTTCCCGGACAACAACGAGACCAAGTTGAGGGCCGTCCTCAGGAAGCTGAAGCAGGAAGATATGCTCGAGAGCACGTTTATTTATGCGGTCAATGCCCGTGCCGGCACTTTTGCAAAAAAAGTCGATGCCGTCCCTGCGAAGGATTTTGTGTCTTTTGGCTTCGGAATCGATGTCCTGGGGTGTAACCATATCTCAGTCTGGCGATCTGAGAAAGGCGGTAAGACCAGGGGAGAAGACGAGGTCTCGGAACGGACAAAAAGGAAGGTGCAAAAGTTCTCTCGGGACACATACGGATACCACCGCATAGGCGTGGACGATGCAGCGAAAATGATTGGCGTTAGCACGGACAATGTCTTTGAATCGATAAAAAATTACAACATCGGGGAACAGATTGCTGAAACATCCGTCCTGAGGAAGGAGCTTTCCGAGAGCAAAACCCTCAGACCGTACCTGAGCAGAAAAACCATGTTAGGCCAGCAACTAATCAGATCTCTAAGAAGTTTCAAGAAGAAACTGACCTGAAGTGCCTAGTCTGGCGTATCTTCGAATTTCCTCAGCCAGTCCTCCGAGTACCTGAACGTAGAAGTCCTGACGTCCCCCGCTATTTTGCTGAGGATCTCTGAGTCTATGCCCTCTTTCTTCACAACTTGTTTTACCAGCGAGAGTGTCCAAATGTACGGCACATTGGGTATCGGCCCCCCGTAGAGTCTTTCCAATTCTTGGTCTTTTCTGAATGTGGGAAGCGTCTTTCTGAATCTTTTGTCGTCTGTTACGATGAACGCCTTCCTGCCTTTTGATACCAATTCCAAAAGAGTGACAAGGTATGTCGACAGCTCTCCTATGCCGATATTGGGATACCTGGCGATGACGTGATTGAGCATGGGCTTGAAACGGAAGTCTGAAGGAGCCAGCACTTTGACACATGATGGCAACTTGTCGAAAGGAGGCAATATTTCATCGCGGACTGCAGAAGAAATGGCGAGCCTATATCGGGACGAGCAGAGGTCGAAGATATCGACGCAACGGATTTCCTTCAGGCCGAGGATCATTCCTGATGTATCAAGGACCTTGACAGTCAATCCTGATGCCCCGCTTTTTCAAATAGTCCGCGAATGAAACGCTGTTCATTCCAGCTATTCTCGCAGCTTGAGAGAAGGAGACCTTGGACTTCCTTAAAATAGACGCCGCTAGCTCTTTTCTCTTTGGCCTTAGCCGGTCCCACCGCGTCGATTCCGAAATATAATCTGGGTAGAGCGCATAGACAAAGACGAGAAGTTCATCTTCAGTAAGATCGGGGAGGATGTCTTTGAACTCCTCAATCACGTTTCTGAGCTCTCTGGGCAGCGTCAATGAAGAAAACGTCCTCCCCCCCGTCTGCGTGAGCTTGTACCCGCCTTTGCGCTTTTCCACCAGTTCATCGGTGATGAGGTCTTCCAGTATCTGACTGACCTTAAAAGAATACGGCCCCATCAGGTGCGGTTCAAACCGCAGCTCATCTTTTAACTCAGGGAACACATTCGAGACAAGAAACAACAACTTCTGGAGATACAGCTCGCTGCGGAGAGGTCTGTTAAGTGCACCGATGCAATAAAGTACCACCTGCTCCTCCAGTTCCAGCTCCTCCCCTCGCATTTCACCGACCCCTCATCTTTCAATTCTTTATCGGGATCCAAAGACTTCAGGTTTTCCGTCCTTTTTTAATTTCGCGCGTCGTCGTATCATTTCGATATGAAGTCAGTTGAGTGGCAATCTAAATAGGAAAGGATAAAGTCACCAATGACAACCTCGAGATAACTGAGGCGTTGGTATCGGACGTCCTTCCGCATGATTCTTATACCGCAGTTCCAAGGTAGGTAAGCCTGGCACCTCATTCTATTAGTCGACGTTGAAAAATTTTTATACACCTAGGAATGTAGAATTTCCGCGGAGGATCTCGATTTAGGGGTGATCCTTCTTGGCGAAGAAAGGCGACAAGTACAAGTGCAAGGAGTGCGGGATCGTCGTGGTCGTGGACGAGGAGTGCGGGTGCACCGCGTGCGACCTGATCTGCTGCGGGATCCCGATGGAGCCGGTGAAGTCCAAGTCAAAGAAATAGAGTCCCTTCAGCGCTCCCTCGGGCCCGCTTTTTTTCTTTGAGTCACGCTTTTTTCACACGTTCACTTCGGGAGTTCGGTCCCTTCTTTTCATATTCCGACCTCCCTTAGGAAATCCATCAGATTCATGCACGGAATGTTTAGCTTTCGAGCGATATCAGGTATTCTATTCCCGACGTTAGGGTTGTTGTGATCCGTCATCTTTTCGTCAGTTACAATGGTCGCATTTCCATGACACACGCTGAGTGCTATTATCCACGGGTCCGCCCATTCGCTGTTTTTGTTCAATTCGCGCTTCCAATAATGCGGGTCATAGGACTGCCGGACCTGTTGGAAGACTTCTAGCTGGCATTCGTCTACGTCCTTAAACATCCTCTTATTCTTCTCACACCAATCCTTTGCCTGGTCGTCCTTCCGTGAAATCTCTTTGTACACGCTCGTGTGTGAAATGAGTATACCGCTGTTTGTCATGCCCTTGATCTTCTTCCAGAGGTTCGGAAAGAGGTCTTCTGGGTAGGGCTCATAAGGCAAACCGCTGTGTCTGAAGAGGTTTATCAGGGCGCATGAGTCAATAATGTAGATTTTCTCAATGGTCTTCTGTATATGCGGCTTCCCCATCCCCATCACTCGGCAAGAAGCTGTTCAGCGTACTTCATTTTCAGGTCTAGAATGCGTGCGGCCTCGTAGAGACTGACCTTGTCCTCTACAATCGCCCTCCTCATCTCGGAGACCGCGAGCCCTCCTGCCCTGTTGAAGAATGTCCTTGTCCAGTCTCGGCCACCCTTTCCTCTTGTCTTCCTCTCTACTTCACCTTCATCCTCCATCTTTTTCGTAAGCTCTTCGTACTTAGCCCTGCCGATCAAACCGAGACGCTTAAGGCGGATTGCGATCACCTGCCTGCTCACGCCGTATTCCCTGGCCAGCCTTCTGACGGACTCTTCGTTTACCTCCTCTCGCAATTGCCTCAGCTCGTGAGCCGGCACGAGGAGCTCAGCAGCGAACCTGTTGCAGAACACTTCCTGCTTATCTTTTTCCTCGATGTCTATGGAACAGATACTGGGGGTCTTCCTGAGGATATGGCAAACTTCGTGGGCGATTGAAAAGAGTTTTGCCTGCGGTGCCTCGTTCTCGTTGAGCACAATAACGGAGATGTCCGAAGCCACGCAGAAAGCCCTGACATCCCCATTGTTCATCGGGAACTCGATGATCAAAAGTCCCATCTTCTCTTCGAAGGACTTCTTATAGTAATCGAGTATCTTCACCGGCGTGAGTCGTCCGGCTTGGCCCAAAGATGAGGGCGGCCTTATATCCAGTTCTTTCCTCAACCAACCAGCAAGGTCCTCCGGCTCGTAATTCAGGGGGATTTCCGGGATGCTACTCTTCTTCCCAGTAAGCTCCATCAGCTTTTCCGCGAGGTAAACCGCCCTCCTCTTTGCGAGGTAGACTTCGGGGGGGAGCTTGCCGTCCCTCTTGGTCCTGAAGTCTGAGAGTTCTGGTAGAGGATTGATGGTTTCGGAGAAAAAAGCAGCGAGCGGACGCTTGTATATGTCCGCGAGCTTCTTTATCTGCCTCAGGGTAAAATGCCCTTTCCCATCCTCTACGGCCCTGACCCTCTCTAGGGAAGTATTGAGTTTTCTCGCGACTTCCTCCTCAGAATATCCGGATGACTCCCGGAGCGCCCTTAAGACTGAGGGGGACACAATAACTTCTTCGATCGAAGATCTCAGCGACTTCTTGACCTCGCCCATCTTGCCTCTCCTCCAGCCCCCAATCTTTATCGTTTTTTCATTTCTGATCGAAGAATTCTATTGACAGCGGCGGTAATAAAACCTTGTTTCAGACATCGCATGTTGGGTAGTCGCCATCGGAAATTCTAGAATATATTAAGAGTCGCGTTTGTTGGCATTTCAAATTAGAAAGAGAAACGACAATGATATCATCTATTGACGCCTCCAGCATGGGCATTTCTTCATGCTCCTGACGATCCCAATTTCCACGCGTATCTCCGCGTTATTGCTGGCCTTAACGGCCCCGAGGCACTCCGACATGCTCCGCAGCACGGGGCATCCTTCGCAATCTTCTCTCCTAAATCGAACGTGTACTGCTCTACAAGCGCTTCCAAGAACTTCTCCAGTCGTATATTCCTTTCGAACTTCACTTTGACCTCCTCCGTTGGGTCTTGTGGAACACGCCCATGAATTAAAAATTAAGCGGCGGGAGAGGGGGCGAAAGTGGTGGTGATCCGCACACATTGGTTCTACCGCGCAGAGAGGAAGGCATCAAAGATATTAAGGGAAATTGAAAAAACTGGTTTATGACTTCTTCAAGATCCTAAAGAAAAGGGCATGCCCAAAGGATTCTACGCCTTTCTATAGCTTTTTCTGTTTTAAAATTTTAGTGTGAAGCTGTGTTTTCCGTTTTTATTGAGGTACTCCCGGAATTGGATATTTCACTTGTTGCACGCAAAGGGTTGAACCATGAATTGATCGTATTTCCACATCTTATTCGGTTCTCTTATTTCATCGTTACAGTTAGGACATCTAGGCATATAATTCACAACTTATCATAAATCTCTTGGATACTAATAACAACTATTTTTGATTGTGGCTACGATTGTATTCTGCATATTTGAATTATAATTGAAAAGAAACTATCGTCAGTTTCTAATGCGCTTTTCCAGCTCAGGACTCATTGGAATTCATCCACTCGCCATCAGACATATTTGCAGATGTTTGACGACTTTAAAGAAATCGATGAAGCAAACTCCCGCGGCGGGCTTTCAGATGACGTCAGAGTCTTCAACATTTTTCAGCGTAAACAATTCTTCTAAGACTACGATAATTGATTTTCCAGATTTGAACGACACTTTACTTAGTCTAACCTCTGGAATGCACGTGGAACAGACCTGTTGAAATTGCGGGTTTGTTGCTTACCAATAGCCGATTATCTCATTCCTTATGTTTTCTCTGATCAAGAAATCAAATAGCGTCTTTTGGCGTGACGATGAGAACCTCCACCTATTTTCATACTTAAACTTCTAAGCCACAATAAATAAGAAATATGCTGACTCATCTAACCTATTGATTGACAACAAAGGGGAAAGAAATGAATACAATGGTTCAAGAGGCTTGTAGCGAGAGGGAGGTTTACGGGTTTATCCGAGAACTTGAAGAGCGCGTTCTTTATATGAAACAGGGCGATTATTCTTGGGGCGGTGAGGATGATGGAGAGAAAGCAAAGAATAATCTTTATGGTTTGGCGTTATTAACTTTCCTTAACGACTCCCTAGATGAGAACTACCTTGTACACCTTGATGACTTTTTGCATGAGGCGGAAAAACGATTTGTCTCAGATAGGGAATATCTCCTCCCTTTCATTTTAGGGCAGTTCGTCAGATACAAACATTACTTCCGACAGAAGAAAGCCATAAGTAAGGTGCTCCATGAAGTTCTGCAACGCGCCGAAGAAGAAATGCAATCAAAGCGTTGGCAGTTTTCAACCGAATACTTATTCAGCATGTCGTACTTTTTCAGCCTAATTGGAGATGATGTCCGAACCGAGTTCAAGGAAACTATAGGAAAAGCCCAAGACCTTGCAGAGAAGCTCTCGAAGCTCTACAACAGGGAAATCATTGATGATGAGACCAAGACCAAACTACTGTACATTCTCGCATCATTCTCGAAAACTAAAGAGCAACTGAAAAAGATCCATGAGGGGTTTAAGGAGGACGTGGAAGGCCTCAGAAAAAGGGTCAATAATATGGATCAAAGCGCCCTCCTCGTGAAACCTTATACGCTGCTCGGGATCCAATGTTATAGGACAATCATCTCCGACCTGAAAAGATACTTCCGAGAAAATCCAATAGGTGTTATGGAACGCGACATCCGTGAATCACTCACTCGTTATTCCACTTTTGGCGGGCTTGATAATATTAATAAAAATGGACTCCATCTCTCCATTGAACAAATCGAAGATGATGTATATGAAATATCAATGAGACTTTCTGGTGATAAACTCCACACTCTTCTAAGGCAAGTGCCACAGGTTTCATTTGTTTGCAAGATCACGTTAGCCCTGTGTAGCGCTGGATTCTGTTATGTATACACCATTCCAGGCCACGAAAGAGACGAGTACTATCAATTCAAAGCAAGCCGGAAAGAAGACAAATATCGCAGCGTGAAAAAAGAAGGCCTGGAAGATGTTCTTGAGAGGGCATCAAATTGCGAGTACTTAGTATTGGTCGCAAGAAGTCTCTTATTATTTTTTGTCGTTCCTGTCATAATTATTGCGCTATCTTGGATAACGGGGTTAATAGCCTATTCTCCAGTTTGGATTATAGCTTATTCTATTATTATAGAAATCATTTATCTTATTAAGAAAACGCCAGAATACTCACTGATTAATTTGATTGGCTTGTTGTGCAAGAAAAAAGATATTAAGAAGAAAATACGTAAAAATCTTGAAAGCTCATTGGGTCTGGGGGAATAGTGGAGGATGTATTGGAGTAATCTTTTCCAGTCTACGGAAACTGATTATTCTCGGTTTTCTTGCTTTAAGAAGACGTTGCGTGTCTCTGAGAAGGAGGCATGGAAAGCCCTAGAGGGATATAGAACGGGTTCTCCGTATTTCGTCATTGGGAATGAGATATACTTTACAGATAGCTATCTTTCGCAGGCGGAGTTCTTCAGGGAAATGACGACGGGGGAGGTCAAACTTGCTGAAATTTCAAATACAACAGAAAATGGTGCAAGGATCATTGGGAGGATGCTTTACCAGGCCATTGATGCGTACCTATCTAGCAGGAATTTCGAGAACATTGGTGGGAGGGCTTATGAGAGTATCTACATCATTTCCGATGATCCCGCATATGCTATGAAAAAACAAGGAGGTGGCGAGGGGACATATGTAGCTTATCGAGGAATTGGGCCGAAGGTCTATGCTGCACCAGCTCCTGGGGTTGTCAAAATACTGTTTGAAACACGATCAAAGTTTAAGATATATGTACCTCTGCATGCTTGGTCAAAGTGGATCAACCATCCTGTCGTAGTAAATAGAAAAAACAAGTCCTATCGGGGGTTGACAATTTTGAAAAGCGTTAGCGAGGAATACGGAATCATCGAAAGCCCCGATGGGAAATTTAGGGACAAGATTCCCTTGAAAGAACTTTACGTCCCGGCGAGGCCTGCTACTCTGAAGAAGCGCGGTGTTTACGAGGACATGCTGCGTTTTGCTCAGTTTAGAGATAACGAGGAGGATATAGACAGTTCGTTCAAATTTCTCGAGAGGAATTTCCACCGTATATTGAATAATGACTCCTTCAGCATCACACTGGATGGTGGGGGCAAAAAACTGCTATCGTTTCGAAGGGTTAATTTTGCCAGCAGGGGGGTTGACTATAATACCCGATGAGGAGTTTCTCGCACGTTTAGATCCGCCTTTGCTGCTATTCGATGCTGAAAAGACTGGCACCGATCCAGTTCTATCTTTCGCCGTGCACAATTGTTCGCCTTTCAAGAGACCGAATCTCTGCGAGCCCCCAAAGATCAGTGTTCTGATTCCCAAAGGCTGTAAAGGACGCAAAGGAATTGCCAAGATTTTGACTGATATAAATGAGGGGGTGCCAGGAGTTATTTTTGATCGATCGAAATATCCTGGATTCGCAAATTTTTGCAGACTCAATTTGGAAATAGAAGAACCAGGCAGTTATACTGAATACATCGATTTGAATGATGTACGTAAGAAAATAGATGAAGTATCTCAGTCGAGACACAAGGAATCTCATGTCCTCTTGATAGTATCCAGCAGTGATCTTAAGGAAGATGCGTTTTCCGATGAATCAGATTATGATGATTTAGATCTGGATAGTTTTAATTATTATGATATCAAGATTCATTCTATTTCAAAACGCGTCCAAACACAAATGATTCGAGAGAATACCATTTTCAATTACCCAAAAAATGACAACAATTGGAAGGGCGAATTCCTTTGGAACTTGTCTCTTGGCATATTCTCAAAACTCGGAGGCATTCCCTGGAAATTAAAAAACCTACTCAGCGGTGTATCGGCCTTTATCGGATTAAACACAGTCTCATCTTCCTGCTCGAGCGTCGTCGAGAGAAAGGGAGTTGTAGCCCTCGAAATCATCAATAATTGGGGTGAACCAATAACCAGGCTCTTGAACCGTGAGGCAAGAGTTGAAAAGGAAAAAGAAGAGAGGGCTATAGCCATAGACCCCAGCGAAGTTAGCTCAATGTTCGAGAGCGCTCTGCATACGATCGAGAAATCGGTTGGAGACTTCAGATATACGAAAGAAAATGATTTTGTGATAGTTCATGTAAAAGATAGGTATGCGAAAAAAGTCTATGAAGAGATAGCAGAGACTATAGCCTCTCGCGGTTTCAAGAGATTTAAGATTATTCACATCCAGGAATATGGCGGTTTAAGGCTATATGATCCGAATGAGAAGCCAAACTATGCCTGGCCACAAGAAGGAAGCTATTGGTACTTGGAAAAAGGAAAGATAGCGTTTCTCTATACCATCGGTACATGGAGGTACTCATTCCAAAGTGGAAAAAAACCATACGTGATCGGGGCCCGCGATCTCTCTCCCCTCCAAGTGAATTTTGTAAAAGGAAGCGAAGGCTCAGAGCTGACGAAAGACGACCTCTGGCACATTTATTGCTTGACCAGGATGCACTACTATACAATAGATCTCCCGAGAATAAAATTACCATCAACGATCAGACTCGGGCAAAGGGCAGCCAAACTAGCAGCTCGAGGGCTTGAAAAAAATGATTTTGACGTGTCATTTCTCTATTAACTAACATATCACGTCAAACGTAGCTTCAGTTTAGATTATTTTTACTTTCGATATCACTAATGAGCATATACAATCATCAAGATACACAAAGCATTGATTAAAACGTCATCAGCGATTTTTCCCTTTTTTTATCTCGATGATTATCATCCGTAATTCCGTTTCTTCTTACCGACAAATCTATTTCAGTACTCCCTGCTGGCACCAAGTGTTCTAATAGCCAATATAAAAAAAGGAAGGAGGAGGACTCCAAAAAAATTCGAAGCTAGCCTACCACCTGGATACTGTAACTCAACTCACAATCGACCTCACTTGATATCCCGTCCTCACTGCCATCGTTCGACCAGTCCCCTGAAAAGGGCGCGTCGACAGTTTGTACAACCCAGAATTCCACCGACGCGGAAGGGTTGTAGTCCATCATCTGGGGTTCACCGACATCCGATTCGTACACCTTTATCACAAAACTAATCGACGTCGCGTTGTCGGGTATGTCAAAGACCGCATAGAAGGGGTTGTCGAGGTACTCGGCGTCTTGGAAGACCGCACTCTGGTCGTAATCATAGTAGTAGTATGAGTCGGCTGGGTAATAGACGTAAATTGCGAAATAGGGGTCAGAAGCTGAGAACAGGTCAGCGCTCTCGTCTCCCTGATACGAGGTAATGCTTACCTTGATCTTGCCATTCCCGTAATCATAAAAATCCTGGCTATCGGCGATCCCGTCTCCGTCATTGTCGTGAATTGAGGGTAAAAGTGATGTCGCTGGGTCGAAGATCACAAAGTATACTACGATGGTTATGGCTGTAAAAAAGGCCAAGACCATCACAGCAATCTTGAACTTCCTCTTCTTCGATTGTTTATCAACTCCTGGGCCTGCTTCCTCCGTAATCTTCCCACCACGGTACAATTGAGAGCCAATATTCTATTTATAAATTGCCTTATCACACAGCTTTAGAAAAAGAAGGGAAGATGGGGGGCATAAGACAAAGTCGGAGTGGGTAACATGCCTGATGTCTCATGTCAAGAGATCGCCAGAGACTATGTCTTGACCTTCACTTTCTTCCCATCCCTCCACTCATAGAGCTCCTCGCCTTTTCCCACCTCCGGCACCGCCTTTTTCCCCTCTGGCGAGTACACGTGCACGTTCATGACTGGCTGTCCCTTTTTCATGATCGTGTAGTACTGGTCGATCGCTTCCATTGGTCCCTCAGTAATTTTCAGGTGTGCTATGCGGCTCTTCGCGAAGTTCTCGTCGACGGACTTCAGTGCCCTCCTCCCCTTCAGGGCCTTTTCCATGAGATGCGGGTTGTCCTCGATCTTCACTTTCCCCTCAGGGCTCCTCACGACGGGCTGCCTCGTGAATAGCCCCCTGTCCTTGTGTCTCACCAATTCCCTTTCTTTTATGTGTGCGAAATAGCCGATCGAGTCAGGTGCGTACGGTTTCTGTCACGGCGCCGCATCCGATTCCCCACAACGATTCAGAAAATACGGGAAATAGTCAGACGGATACGCGCGGAAGGGGGTAACTAGCTAAAGTAGAGTAAGCATGCAAAAGACGAAAAAGAGAAAAGATTGGCGCAAAGAAGAGTTCGTACGCCAAGCCATGCGCTAGTGATTTGAATCCATAGAGGTCGGTCATATTTGTTGTGAATGGCAATGTAAGGCTGAAATTCTGTGCCTCAATAATATTTGTAGCATAATGCTACGTATTAAACCAGGAGACACGAAAGCGTGTCGCATATTGATAATATCATTCTCCAACTCATTATAATCACGGGAAGAGGATTCATAAGCGTTTCATTTTTGGCATAATTGGTGGAGTTAAACCACTTAGGTGTAAACTTCAAACGCAAACAGCAAAGCCAACATTAAAAACCGACATTGTTTCGACTCACTTATTGAGTTCTGTTATTTCTTGTCTTCAGTTTAATATGAAGAACTCAACACCTTGATAACCTTTTTATTCTTAATTCACCTAGATGATGGATGGAGTAAAAAAAAATGTCATTAGAAATTGGTAAAATATTGGGCGGGGTGGGCGCATTACTGATGTTTATTGGGGTTTTTCCATACATCAATTACTTTGGCATAATCGAGTTTGTCGGTCTAGTACTTGTCATGGTTGCCCTATATAATTTGGCTAGCCATTACAAAGAAGAGGGCATTTTTAACAATGCACTCTACGGATTGATAACGGGGATAGTTGGCGTTGTAATTTCAATAGTGCTTATTATTATCGTGGTTCTAAATTCGCTAACTGATTTCCTATATGCACTCTTTCCAGACTGGAATGGTGACTGGACAACTCTTTCAGGTTTAACCCCTGATCCATCGAATTTATCTTTGGATCAAATCATGCCTTTCCTTGCGGGAATTTTCGCAGTGTTCATTGTCATCTGGGTGTTTTCAATAATTTCAGCATTCTTTGTCAGGCGCTCGCTTAGAACACTTTCAATAAAATCAGGCGTCGGCTTATTCTCAACCGCTGGGTTACTACTTCTAATAGGCGCAGTGTTAATCATTCTGTTTGGCATAGGATTAATTCTAATCTGGATTTCAGCACTATTGCTTGCCATCGCTTTCTTCAAGATAAGACCCCAACAGGTATAACTTATGACATCAGCTGCGATACCAACCTAAGTGAAAAGCTGATGTCAATGGCCTTCCCCCTCTTCACATTATAAAATGATATTCTTCTTGCGATTTCTATTTCCCCTCCGTTTGCCTTCCTTATTCTCGCCACCGCTTCTCCACCTGAAGATTCGAAGCTCACTCCTTAATTTCACCTCCATTTTCCCCACATTGATTGACGCTGATATGAGTGATATCATCCGCTTTGTCAACAAATTCTACCTTAAGCCTTCTTTTCGGGTCGATGATATGTTTTGGTTCTCCTAAAATTTCAAATCTGATGAGAGCTGACTTATACCAATGGATTCCCGGGTTCTCCTTCACGGGGAATTTTAACTTTGCGACAAATGTTTCATAATTCACATCACCGTATTTCATTGGATACCGTGAAAAACCTCTTAATATATCGGTAATCACGCAATTTCCATTCGCAAGCAATTTTTCAATCTTGAGCCATTTTTCATGAGATGCCTCGGCAACCGTTAGACCGAAATAGCCAACACCATTCGCTTTAAGACAACTCACTCCCCTTCCAATGAATGCTTTCAAACCACTGATCGTTTCGAGAGGCTCAGAAGAGAAGACATCAAATTTGTGAATAAGATCGTCCGGTAAAGGCTCCGCGACATTGTACTTGCGGAACTCGATATCAAATCCGTGCTCTTTGTTCACCTGGCTAAGATAATTACCGATCCGCTCGTCGATATCAAGTACGCAGATCTTCGAGGGCATGTACGTCAGAGAAAGGGCAACGCTTAGAAGGTCATCATCACCAACAAGGAGGATATCTTTGTCATAGAGATCGTTATAATAGTGCATGAAAGCTACCCTCGATATCACATCAATCTCATCCATATATCCCTGGAAGTAGTCAAAAGTCGGTTGAGGCCTCGTTTTAGTGATCTCCTTGAATTCTTCGAAGATTTCTTTGAATCTACCAGCCAGTAAGAATCTCCTCCCAAAACATTCCCCACATTTGACGGATTTTAATGTTGCGATATTAGGATCGAGAGTATTCTTCCCTCTTTCAGTAAGAGCAAATCCTTCTTCATCCACAAAAATTAAGCCAGCATCGTGAAGTCGCCTTAGTCCGCAAATCAATTCTCTTAAATTGAAATCAAAAGCATCAAGCAGTTCCCAAATGGACTTCTTCGATTCCGAAAGAATCTTCAAAATCTGCGCATCCACCTTTTGCATAGGGAACCCTCCTGATGATCTTTTTCTTCACAAACCTTGGTCTGAATTCTTCAACGATCAAACGAAATGCTTTCAACGCTGGCTCATCAGGGCCGCAAGTAAAAATGTCAAGAGCGATATACCCATACTCGGGCCATGTATGCAAGCTCAAATGAGACTCACTCAATAGATATACAGCGGAGACGCCATATTTTTCGAATTGATGATAATGGGAGGAAATGCAGTTCAATCCAGATTTAGAAATAACTCTATTCAAGATCGGGCGGACAATCTCGACGCGAGAGATCTTTCGAGCGTCGACGCCGAGCAATTCGGCGATAACGTGAATGCCCATATATCGAACACCCCCGTCATCGTCGAATTCTTTCGGAAATGCCCTGTTCCAGAAGTAATTGATTGAATAATAGATAGAGCATTTTTTAAAGAGAGAGGAATCATATATAAGATTTTTGTCAAGTCGGGACTCTACGACTTCTTTTTTTACCAAAGGGCTAGTCGGTTAACGGCAGAGAGCTCAATTTGAGTTTTCACTGTAGAAGATCAATCAGCCAATACCCCTCTTTGAAAACTTTCTCTCCAAGTCTATAACGAATAGGAAATCGGAAAAGAGGACCGTCAAAAACAAATGTATGATACTCGCCCATCTCACCACAGGGCGTTATCTTTGTTGCTGATCTATAAACATTGATCGCTTCAATTTGATTTAAAAATTCCAAACCAATAATTTTTCCCAGCCATTCCTCATTGAGGAATTTTGAATTCAGGGCAACGACAACCGCTTTGAAACCCTCAGCTATAAAGTCTTTGAGGATACGCGCCTGATCGAGATTCCAAAGAGGGAAATATGATCGGACACCAGCTTTCTTGCATACGCTTTCGCACCACTGCCTGTTCTGTTCTATATCAATATCGCCGAAAACAATCCCATCAACGCCTAAAGATTTGAGTTCGAAAAGAGCTTCGAGGAAATGCTTCTCGTAGTCATTACCAGCTACTTCTTTCTGAAGAAGCTCGACACCAATCGATCTTGCCTGCTCTTCAATCAATGATGCCCTCACGCCGTGAAAAGCGACTCTTCCACTTTCCTTTCGATAAGTGTTCAATAAGTATTTGATCTCGTATCCGGCACATGCCATTTTCCAAAAAGCGAAACAACCATCCTTCCCACCGCTCCAAGAACAGGCGAGCATATGCGGTGTTAGAAATTGATCGAATAAAACTCTTTTTCTCACGTTTTCTCAGATCTCATGTTGAGAAATGAAAAAAGATCTAAGATAAATACAGACACAAACGCGTCCCAGTCTATTCCTCCGTTTGTTCTTATGAGTCTGTTCAAACATGCCATTGAAAAGGCTCTCGCACGGCGATAGACCATTATCATGGCATCTCTTCCCTTTGATCTCCAACAATCAGAAAGTTGACTATTCCGTGACATTCACAAGATGTGGCCACGCAAAAAGAATCACCAGATTTGAGAGACGATAGATGTTTTAGTAGACTCTCAATATCAGAGATCGTAAGTGCACCTAATCCACCGAAATTCCGTGTTACCAAAACCATAAAACTGCTGGTCACCTCTGAGAGAGACCTCGAAATGAACTCGTACATCGAGATTTCCCTTTTCAATCCAGTTTTTGGACATATCAATGGGTATTCGCACATCTCATCGCATTGTTCATGAAAAGACATGTAACTCAATGAGAGAACTGCACTTTTCTCGTCCGCTTGTGAGCAGAGATTGTCAGGCAATCTCTTGACCACATTAGCCATTAGACCCGGATTTGGCAAAACCTCGTATCCATTTCTGACAAGGAATTCCAAAGCCAGTTTCGCGGCAAAATGTCCTCTAATTGCGGGAATGACAAAATCTGGAGGCTTGTTAAGACGGATCAGCTCTAAAAGGATACCTGAAGCATCTCCAACAAGGAATTGAATTTTGCCAAGAGAATAAAGATCAAGATCATGAATTTGATCGAGGATGAAGTCCGCTCTTCCCGCGCAAGGGCATTTAAGGTCTCGATCGACGACCAATACTGTACCATAAGATTTGCCGATCTCTGCAGCTCTTAATCCAAACGGCCCGCCCCCTGCACACAGGATGAAAAGCGGATCTGATCTTTTGCCGATCAGCTCGTTGTCGAGAGTCTTTTCAGAATCTTTCATGAATCAACCATTCATTTCTCATTAGAAATATTGATTTGGATGCGGAGCGGATTACAATTCTATAAACAATGTTATCACTCTCTAACGAATTCCCATTAAAAGTCTGTCGATCAACCCATCCTAACTGAATTTGGTTTGGACAAGGATTCAAGACTTCATTCAAGATATTCCACGCAGATTTTTCCTTTTGAAAGTGCGAGATTCTTCGATAACATTCCCGCCTCGAGCCATGCGGCATTGACGACTGCAGCCGGTGTCAAGCAAGTCGAGCTCATCTTTGCTTTCTTGAAGCACTCCCAGATTCGACTGTTTGGCTTATCTGAAATATCTGTCAGTGTCAATTTTCCAAGCAGACCAATGAATTCCTTCACATTGTCGCAATCTGTCTCTGCCTCGATTTCAAAGTCTCCGTCTTCATTTTGCGTGACTTTGATAATCGTCGTTTTGCCGCACACACTCATGTTGACCTTCACTTTTGACGTCATTGATTTCACCAATCCGAAACCGAGTTGATCGCTCCTTAATATTTCGCCCATACACGAATTTTCAAAAAAGTTGAAATAGCTCAGGGCTATTTAATACTGATGACAAATCGATTCTGAAAAAAAGAATCTCTGTGAATCCCTGATAAGGATGGTTAGATCCAATGGGTAGTTTCAAATGGGCGCTTGTCGAAACGCTGCCATGTATCGCGGACAGCAGGAAAATCAGAGCGATCTACAGAATCGAAGGCGATATCCAATCCCTTTTACCATACCTCGCAAGCGATCGACTTGGTTCTAGTTATAATGAGGGGGCCAATGTCTTATCATATAAATCAAAGGAAAGAATCATCTCAATCGATGGGGAGGGCAATGTAGGGATAACTCAGCTAACTGATCTAGATGAAGCGGAACGGGTCATTAAAGAAGTTGTTGACTGGATAGAGGATGTGAAAGAGAGGAAAAACGAAATCGACCCAGAGGAATATAAGAAACGGAAAAAGGTCGGGATAATCGATCTTCTCAGACTTCTGCCGAGGAGTAACTGCGGCAAATGCGGTTTCCCGACGTGCATGGCGTTTGCGGTGGAGATTCTCGAAGGCCGAGCCCAAATAGAAAGCTGTCAACCGTTATCCCAAGAAAACTACAGATCAACGAGGGAGAAGATTGATTCTCTGCTAATCCAGGCAGGGCTGAAAAGGGATAAGAGATGACAGTTGTTGAATTTGTTATGAGAAAACTCTGTTCTGGAATTGAAGAATTTGAGGCAACACCAAAAGAGAGACTAGAGATTAATCTCGAGAACCTTGAATCGAAACTCAAGAATGTTGGTGTTCAGGAAATTACGCGCCTCGGATGTTTTTTGCTCGTTCTATTTGAAGATACTGGAACTGTTTGCCATATTTATCCAAATGGTAAGATCCTAATCAAAGCGAATATGAAAGACGATGCTGAAAAAGTTTGCAAATTGATCTATGAGTTAGTCGACGGGCAACCTCGCAGTCTGAGCAACACCTCATCCGATTGAAATCACCAGAAAATGCATTGCTGAAAGAATCCACATCTATCGACATTGAATGTAATGTAAGCAAACTACAACTCAAGAATTCCCAAAAGCAAGAAAATCGAAAAAAAAGGGAGGTAACAATTAGCTTTGGATACGCGCTTCCAGCTTTCCCATCGCCTTTCTCAGACCAATAAGCCCTCCGACAACTGAATGAATCATAGACCACGGAATGCCCACGTACATCTCTTCATCTCGGAGCTTACCGGCTGACCGACAGCCATAACAGCCGAGTGAGAAGTTGACTTTACCTGTTTTCAACGGTATTGTCGTCACATCTCCGCAAGAAGCTTGCATACCTGCGAAATTTGCTGTAATCCGTGGGCCACCAGTCGAATATAGAAGGGAGTTAGCAATCCACATCGCCTGTTTTGGAAGGCAGGTGATAATTACAACGTCGGGGGCATCAACAAAACTCTTAAGGGGGGCAACCAAAGTCCCTCCCGTACTACCCGGCTCAAGCTTTGGAACTTCTTCCATAATCCGCGCAGCGATCTTCTCCGATGCGGCAAGACCATGCATATATGGAACCTTACCAGATTTCACTTTTTCAGGTAATTCCGCAATCCCGAGTGCGGCTTTGGCGGCAGAACAAGCGTGCATTTCACCGGGGAGATAAAGGCTTGCACCAAGTGACGCCATATGAACGGAAACGCAGTGTCGGAGTGGAATATCGACCTTTCTAAATCCTGGAGAAGGCGATTCTTGCTGGTTCAGTAATTTTACCCCAACAGGCATTTTCTTGAGGTCGAGTAAGCTAGCGATTTTTTCTGATACTTCAACAATACCTGGATCACCTGTGATAATCGTCGCTTGATAGACCGCAGCAGGCTTTGACGGGATAGTAATCGCACCAACGGGACACTGATCTTCGCATACTCCACAGAGGGAGCAGAGTTCGCTGTTGATTAGACGGGGAGCATTGTCACCCATTTCGAGGGCGTTGCCCGGACATATTTCGATACATTTCCCGCACATCGTACATTTGTCAGAGTCAAAAATGATCTTTTCGACCATGCAAATCACCAATTTTCCGTCGCCCTTTTTACCAATTCTTTGATTTTTTTGACATCTTCCTTTTCACAAGTGGGAATCATGTTCTTTTTTATCCCACAATCTTTTGCCAATTCAATCGAAACGTCTGGTAACCGTCCCTTTTCTTGCAGAATTTGGGTTGCACACTTCATCGCGCAGCCATCGAGGACAATGATATGACTGGCGTTTTTCAAACTCTCCATCGCGTTCTTGCGGCCAAGAGCAAGTGCTGGTAAGCAAAGCAACTTGTATTTTTTCGGATTTTCATTTACAAGTTCCCTCACCACACAATCAGACAGTGTCCCTGTATTTGAAGCGCCGCTGCAGCTCACCAGAAGGATTTCCTTTTCGTTTTCTTTTTGAGAGTTTTCATTCACGTTTCTCACCATTTCAAATTAATTTGAAATTATTTCCATATTATATATAATTTATTGAAAGGTTTCGAGATCATGAATTAAAAAATGCAAACAATCGGTAAAAAAACAAAATATTCTGATTACTCGAAATGAGCTGTTCTCGACAGATCAATTCATTAATCATTTTGCTGACAGGATTATGATAGTAAAAACAAGCATGGCAAGTTATAGACAATCGAATGAATCCTGACGCATTTTGGGAATGACCAGCAAATATGAAGAATAATGAGTGATTCCTCCATTTAGTAAAAATTCACGATATCTATATGTTTCGAACCTCCTTGCTCGGATCCCTCCGTGGCCCTTCAATCACATTTATTTCTTTGTGATCTATTTCAGCCTATGACCCTTTCTGATCGATTGCATAAATCGATCCAAAAAATCAGGCATTTTCTAATCAAAACTATCGAAAAATAATCAATCAGTATTCAAAAAAATGAATGGAATCTTCATTTATTTATCTCCGGTCGACCATCATCCTTCGCCAAAAACGAAATATGTATAAAAGAGATAGATTGTAACAATAGTTAATCAAATTAGGTGTTTGTCGATGCCGAAGGTCTACTTTGATAATAGTGCAACGACGCGGGTTGATCCGAAAGTCGTCGAGGCGATGCTGCCATTCTTCGATGAAAAATTCGGGAACGCCTCAAGCCTCCATTCTTTTGGGCGTGAGGCGCAGGAGGCAATGGAGGAGGCAAGGAGAATCGTTGCTAAGGCGCTCAATGCAACATCAAGGGAGATCATTTTTACTTCGGGAGGGACGGAGTCAGACAATCTTGCCATCCAAGGCATCGCATTCGCAAATAAGGATCGAGGAAATCATATTATCACGAGCGCGATTGAGCATCATGCCGTACTTCACACCTGCCGATTTTTGGAAAGTCAGGGATTTAGCGTCACCTATTTGCCGGTGAGTAGCGAAGGAATTGTTTCTGAGGAAGCGGTCAAAGAAGCAATGACCCGTCAAACGATACTTGTATCAGTCATGGCAGCCAATAACGAAATCGGCACGATTCAGCCGATCCGAGCGATCGGCGAAATTGCTCATGATCACAAGACGCTATTTCACACAGATGCGGTTCAAGCATTCATGAAAATGCCAATTGATGTCGTAAAGGACTCAATCGATCTGCTATCACTCTCAGCGCATAAGATCCATGGCCCAAAAGGCGTCGGTGCCCTCTACGTCCGCAACGGAGTAAAGATAAGGCCGATCATGTACGGTGGCGGTCATGAAAGGGGGCTTCGTTCGTCGACCGAAAATGTCAGCGGAATCGTCGGTCTGGGTAAGGCGGTAGAGATCGGTATGCGAAGCATGATAGAAGATGTTGAAAAAATGAAGGCGATGAGAGAGCGCATCATTGACGGTGTCCTTTCTAGAGTCTCAGATTCCTATCTCAATGGCCATCGATACAAGCGTCTTTGCAACAATGCTAATTTCAGATTCGACTTTGTAGAGGGAGAGGCCCTCGTGCTTCAACTCGATATGAGAGGAATTGCGACGTCAACTGGCTCAGCGTGTTCTACGAAGGATCTCGAGCCATCACACGTCCTACTCGCATGCGGGCTCAGGCCTGAACAGGCGAGGGGGTCGTTGAGAGTTAGCCTGAGCAGGATGAACACATTTGAAGAGGTCAACTACTTCCTCGATGTTATCCCGGAGGCTGTCAGAACGTTGAGAGAGATCTCTCCAATTAGATCATGGTAGAAAAATGATAATCAGCAACTGCCGTGGATACCAATCCAAACCTTCGTGATTTCAAACCCCGCACTAACTGGTATTGAAAAGATCGTGGAAGAGTTCATGACGGCGTTGAGGGAAGGCCTTCGAAAAATACGGGCCAGAAGGGGTCCTGCTCCGGGATCCTCAACGGGACCATTTCACCATTTCTACGCCTCAGAATTCTTTTCTCAGTGGAGGCAACGACTTTCCCTATCACAGATGCCTCGATACCGGAACGTTTGAGGTTGCCGATGATTTGAGAGGACTTTTCCGCTGCCGCAGTAATAATGAGGGATCCCTCAGAAATCGCTTCGATAGGATCGATATTAAACGCTTTGCAGATCAACTCTACCTCATCGGGAATTATAAATTGCGACTCGTCGACCTCCATTCCGACATTACTTGCTTGCGCGATCTCAAAGAGACCACCGATCACGCCGCCCTCCGTCGCATCGTGCATCGCTGTTACTCCGCTTGTGTTCATGGCAATCATCGCATCCTTTACAACAGAGATCTTCCGCATCAATGACTTGGCTTTTTCAATCGTGTCAACATCGTAACTCCTGACCAGTTCTTTTTCATAGACAGATGCGAGGATTCCGACAGCCTCGATCGCTGGCCCCTTAGTCAAAATGATGTCGTTTCCAGGCTTTGCTCCAGCGGCAGTGACGTACTCCCCCTTCGCAGCAATCCCGAAGACCGTAATCCCACCGATAAGAGGCGTGGTAATTCCGGGATAATAACCCGTGTGGCCCCCGACAATGGCTATATCGAGTTCGATTGCAGCTCGATGTATTGAATCGACGATGATCTCGAGATCCGATTTTCCAGTTCCGGGCGGTACAAGTAATGTATAGCACATGTACCGCGGTTTAACGCCCATCACTGCCACATCACTCGCGCCTATGTGGACTGTATACCACCCAAACATCTCCAATGGAAGGGATGGAATAGAAAAAATCGGGTCTTCCGCAACCACGAGGACCAGGTTGTTGCCCAAATCGATCACGCCCGCATCAACACCCGCTTTCGGGGGTATGATTACCGTGTTATCGACTGCACCGAATCTGCCGACGATGATCGATTCGAACTCCTCTGGTGCTATTTTCCCGACTTTTGCTCCTTTTCGAATCATTCCCCTGGTTTCCCTAGAAAACGCGCTTGCGATCTCGCACGCTTCCCTCGCTACTTCAACTGGATCCTTTCCCACTAGAACGGAAACGGGCTCTTTTCCAACGGCGCCAGTTTCATAGAAGACTTTTGGTACCTTACCGCCTGAGGATCGAACCAGTTCATCAACTTTCCAGGGCATTGACTCGCCGTCTATTAATGAGAGTTCAACAGGTTCTTTTGACCGGTCGATGACGCCGAAGGTCCAGCCCTTTCCCTCACAAAAACCTTTGAGCCATTCTGTCAATTCTGGTGTGCCCGCGAAATTGATGCCAGCGCGGACACTTGAATCCCTTTTGTTGATTTCTATTATCAGCCTTGCCATATGATTCGATGCCCCGAATCTTATCGGGCCAGCAGCTCGTGGGAAGCCATCAACGACTGTAATTCTCCCCTCGACGGCAAGGACATCTTTAGGCGATGCCGCATTGGGCGAGGCAAAGACGAGATTCGTTCTGACCTCTGGAATTAAGAATGCAAAATCTCTGGAATTCTCTATGATTTCGAGGGCGAGTACCATTTTTCCGTACATCTCGACTCTATCTTCAAACTCCATGACCCTGTCCCTCTTTCATCAGAGGTATAAGAGATGAAATGCATTAAACTATCGTTAATATTCGCCATTGTGAACCTGGTAAATCCGGAGCAAATCTCAAAAATCGATTTTTTGGAGGGGATCCAACTCATGTAAACGTCTTCTGACGAGGTGGAGATGCACGAAAGTGTTCTCTTTTCTATGCGCACAAAACTATCATCCCTTGGATTCCTCCATAGCTATAAAAACAAGGACGGTTCGGTAAAAACAAAGTTGGAAGTCAAAAACACAATTAGATAGATAGCCACCGAGAGAGCGAGTTCAAGATCAACACTTTGATTCACCGTTCGAAGAGAGTTAAAGACCGAAGAATAGGGTTCCAATCATTTTGTAACGGTATGCATTAATGTTGTTGGCATTGTTTTTCGCTTAGGGGAGGAAATCTAAGGAGATTTGTTTCATCAACCTCGATAATTAAATGGAATAAAGGGATCATGCGCGCTCTCGAGTATATGAAAGAGTAGGCCCACCGAAAAGAGAGAAAGTCGTCTCATCTCTTTGAGAACAGATCGCTGATGTGAAAAAAGATTTGAGTCTTGTAATTAAATTTTAACTTTCAACGGCGCCGGAAGTAGATTCGCGACGTGACTTAAGACCAAATCGACTTCTTCTTTTTGCATT
This sequence comes from Methanomassiliicoccales archaeon, assembly GCA_029907465.1. Lineage (NCBI taxonomy): Archaea > Methanobacteriati > Thermoplasmatota > Thermoplasmata > Methanomassiliicoccales > Methanomassiliicoccales archaeon. The sequence goes on along the minus strand of JARYLV010000013.1, from coordinate 20,221 downwards.
GAATTCAGATCGTATGATTTCTTTATGCCCAAGTCCGTGACAACGACGTGAATTGCTGGCTTAAGTCCTAAGTGTTCGAATGATTTCTTCGCACAAGCAAGGTGACACCCGTCAATGACCACCGAGGTTTCTGCTGCCCTTGCAGACTCGACAATCCCACTGACGTGTCCGCCTATCCCAGCGGCGCATGACATCCTCGCCCTTCCCGACATAGCTAGCATCTTGGCGACCTCGTTCGTGATCTGTCCTACATTCGAGCCGCCTGAACAAGCATAGACCAAAATCGGACCGCCACCGCAGAGGCACTCCTCTTGCTTAGGAACTCCCATTAATTCCCTCCTTTGAGCATCGATTTGATCTCGTCAAGAGTAGGAACCCTTCCGACGGCCTTCGCTTCGCCATCGATGTACAGAGCTGGGGTTATCATAATTCCCCGGTTCATGATCTCTTCGATGTCCTCAACTTTGACGACCTCCGCCGTTATACCGAGCTCCTCTACTGCCTGGTGCACGAGCTTTTCCAGCCTCTTGCACTTCAGACATCCTGTTCCGAGTACCTCAATCTTCACATTCTTCACCTCCTCTTCAGATATTCTTTCAAAAGCGCTTCAGCATACTCCCCTTCCGCACCAGGGGGGATGTAATTATAGATCTTGGCGCGTTTGAGTAATTGCTTTCCGATTTCTCCGCTGTCCCTCAGTCCCAGATTTTTGACTTCTTCGATGATCTCATCGAGATGGGCAATTCCAACCTGAAAACCCCCAACATTCAGCTTTTTGACCTTCCTCGCGGCAGATTCCGGGCAACACGGTTTCTCCTGACCCATACTATCCCACCAGTGCGCCATATATCAAACCAGCAGCTGTAGATATGAGAACAACAGAGATCCAGTAGACAAACGTTTTCTTCGCACCTATGATCCTATAGAGGACGATCAACGAGGGCAGGCTTGTCGTCGGACCGCTTAGCAGTAGGCTCAATGCCGGTCCAGAAGCCATGACACCTGTCGAATAGCCAAAAGTCGTCCCAATAATGGGAACCTCAAGCAACGTCGGCATGTAAAGGATCGCACCGATGACCGATGCGAGGAGGTTTGACCCGATTGAATTATCGCCGAGATACGGGCGGAAAGTTTCTGGGGGAAGAAAATATGCGATAACGCCGACGATAAAGGTACCAGCAATTAATATCGGAAATATCTTCTTGGTCAGATCCCATGTTTCCATGGCCCAGTTAGTGACCTCGTCCTTTTCAAAATAATAGATAAGCAAGACTGCGACGATAATTGTAAGCACGTAGATAGCAGCAAGCTTTGGAACCCATTCGAGCTTTGATGCCCCGATAAGAAGAATCGCGATGAGAAGTATGAAGAAGATTGGAACTACCCATCTCGGCCTTGGATCGGAAGGTTGTGCAGCGACGAAGATCTTCTCTTCCTTAAGAAGTGCCTTGTCATGTTTGCTGAAAACGAGAGCCATGATAAGCCCGACGACGATCGACAAAGCGATTGCAGATATCGCCCGTGCAGCCCCGAGATCATAACCCAATACTTGAGCTGTATAAACAATGGCCAGAATGTTAATTGCTGGTCCCGCAAAAAGGAAAGTCGTTGCCGGACCGATACCACTCCCCTTTTTGTAGATCCCCGCGAAGAGCGGTAATATTGTACAACTACAGACCGCGAGTATTGTCCCTGAGACTGAGGCGATGGTGTAGGATTTGATCTTCTTAACACTTGGCCCAAAGTATTTGAGAACCGCTTCCTTCTTGACGAATGCAGCGATAGCTCCAGCGATGAAGAACGCTGGAATAAGACAAGTAAGCGTATGCTGACTCAGATAGTCCATGATGCTGTTGAAGCCGCTGATAAGTGAATCAATTAGAGGGTCTCCCATTGATGTCGCCTATTTCAATATTTTTTGAATCACTATCAAAATGCGATAAATAAACCTTTTGCCAAAATTGATCATGAACCCCGATGCATTGACGATTGTGATTGGAATAGACCTGGAAACCTGAGCGCTCGGACTTATGATAGAAAAATTGAATTCCATTGGACCTCTAGACTAAAATAACGCGATCGAGACCTGAACCAAACAAGAACTTCCGAAGACTTGGAACTTCAAGAATGAGTGCTAGAAAAAGGATTAGAATCATGATTGAAATGCGTACCATTCACTTTGATCCAAAAAGCTCTCATGTTCGATATGAGAGTAGCCTATTGTTTTTATACGACTAGACGTATTTCTAAATTTGTTGAAATGCCATTTCATTCATGAACAATTGATGCAGATATCTCTAAGTGCGAGGCGGTGAGCATAGCATGGCAGAGCAGATATCAAAGAAACTCTCATTTCTCAACCGTTATCTAACTTTATGGATTTTCCTTGCGATGTTCATTGGTGTTGGCCTTGGGGCTGTTTTTCCTGCGGTGGCTGACATACTTAATTCGATGAGCATTGGCACTACCTCAATACCCATTGCGATCGGCCTCATTCTAATGATGTACCCGCCACTGGCCAAGGTCAAGTATGAAGAACTTTCAAAGCTCACGCGAATGCCTGAGTCTAAAATGATGTTTGGCACTTCCCTCACATTAAACTACATTCTCGGACCGTTTCTAATGTTCACGCTCGCATGGATATTTTTGCCAGATCTCCCTGAGTACAGAATAGGTCTTATTTTGACAGGCCTCGCGAGATGCATCGCAATGGTTCTCGTATGGAATCAGTTGGCGGAAGGCGATTCCGAATATGCTGCCATATTGGTCGCACTGAATTCCATCTTCCAGATTCTCACATACTCATTCTACGCCTACTTCATGATTTTCGTGCTCTCGGAGTTTATTGCACCGGGATCTGGTGTCGCCGTCAGCATATCGATATGGGAGGTTGCCCAATCTGTACTCATTTATCTTGGGATTCCTTTCTTTGCCGGTATCATTACGAGATACGCCCTCTTACCACGAAAGGGAGCGGAATGGTACGATAACAAATTCATCCCTAGGCTCAGCAAGGTTTCATTGCTCGCATTGCTTTTTACGATCGTCGTCATGTTCTCCTTGAAAGGAGAGTACATATTGCAGCTGCCGATTGATGTGCTGAGAATCGCGATCCCACTGCTGCTTTACTTTACCATCATGTTCCTCCTTTCCTTCCGCCTTTCAATCCGCTTGAAGTTCGACTACCCGCATGCCGCCGCTCAGAGTTTCACTGCTGCGAGCAACAACTTCGAACTGGCTATCGCCGTCGCAATTGCGATATTTGGCATTGGATCTGGAGTTGCATTTGCCGCCGTCATTGGTCCGCTCGTCGAAGTGCCTGTTCTGATCAGTCTAGTGAATGTAGCATTTTGGTTTAGGAGAAAATACTACGACTCAAATGGAAGGGTAAAAAGCGCTGCGCCTGCCTAATAATTTCGCTCGACCAGATACAATCAAGGAAGCGTCTCTTCTGCGATAAAAATACGGTACGCTTAACTGACGCAATTGCGTATATTGTATACCTGGCTCGCATAGGCCTTGGTGGCAGAGAAGGGGCGCATAACTCCATCTCGAAGAAATCGCGTGAGATAGCGCAAAACAGAGCGGTTGAAAACAAATTGAGCAGAGATATGTACTTCCGAAAAGAGTTATTACGAAATGACTCTGCCACGAACGCAAAAAAATACGCTCGATCGGCGAACATCAAGCGTTTTTTCCGTCATAAGCGCAAGAATTCAAAAAAGAATATATTCAAGGAATCCGTAATAACTAAACGGCGTTAGGGGGGACCGAGCTTGGTAGTCATCGACGAAATGAATCGAAAGATCATCAAGCTTCTTGCCACTGAGGGCAAGATGACTTACAACGAAGTGGCCTCTAAACTGCGCCGGTCTCCGTCGACGATTCGAGACAGGATAAGGAGATTGGAGGATGACGGTGTCATTCTTGGTTATGTGGCGATTGTCAATACTGAGCAGACTGGCATGAAAGCGGACGCAGTGATTTTCGCAAATCTCGCAAAGAATGTCGTCGCCGATGATTTGAAAAAATTGAGGGATGTTCCAGGTGTGATGGAAGTTCTCAATGTTTCTGGCGAAAGAAGTATCATGATCAGAGTCCACGCACCAGATAATAGAGCCCTCGAAGATATTATCACAAAGAAAATAATACCGATCGGCCTGGTCGACCTGGAAGTCCAAATCGTCCTCGAATCTGTGATGAGGTTTCCTGGACTTTGACTAAGGATTTCCTAGATGAGCGTAGGGTCATAATGTCCGTGGAACGGTCGGTGTGTGTGCGGTACTACCTTTGTATAGTCTTCCCAATCCCGCGGGACTTCCACCCCGAATGCAGCCTCGTACTCCCTTATGAGCGCTTCCAATTGTACCAGATCGTTCTCCGTTTTTTCTTTGATGACCGCTCCTGATCCTAACTGATTAGGGTTAAGCCTGCCCCTAATGAAGATGGTTCCACCGTGCATCCCCGCACCTATGTTAGCTCCAGAGACCACCCGCTCGTCCATACCAATACCAAGTACCAAGACCGTACCGCCAGCCATGTATTCTCCGAGATAATCTTTGACGCCTCCTCCGACAACGATTGCAGGCTTCAGACCAGCAAACTCCTTCATGTGGATACCCGTTCGATAACCAGAATTCCCCTTGATAAGGATAATACCGCTCCTCGCAGCGAGTCCAGTTACATCCCCTGCGTTACCGTGCACGATAATTTTGCCCGAGTTCATCGTATTTCCTGTCAAATCCTGGGCGTTACCAAAGACCTCGATTGTCGCCCCGTTGAGAAACGCCCCGAGATTGTTGCCAGGGGTTCCATGTACCTCAATCTTAACATCTGGATCTGATAGAGCAGCGCCGATATATCTCTGCCCAAGCGCACCTTCGATCACGATGTGTTTATAGCCAGCGTTAATGCATTTCTTTATCGCGAGATTGAGAATTTTGTAATCAAGAGGATGACCTAGGTGATCACGTTTGTCTGCGCGAATCGTAGCTGTCTTGACGACACCACTTGCTTCGAAACTGAACTCAATATGGTGGTCAATGAATCCATTAATACTGAATTTACCGTCTGAATTCATCCTCAACCCCACCCTTCGCCAACATGCTTCACTCCCATGATTTCGGCAATCTTCGGGTTTGGCCCGATGTACCTCAGTCTGTCCCTATTACCGATCAAGCTCTCAACGGCGTCGATGCCCATCGCCCCCAGCACCTCCTTAAGCTCCTCATTCCATGCGGTGAAAAGCCTCGTAATTCTCGCAGATGCGATCTCTGGGTCGAGCCTCGCAGTGAGCTCTGGTTTTTGTGTTGCAATTCCCCAAGCACACAGACCTCGATGACACTGCTGGCAAACCCTGCACCCCATTGCGACGAGTGCGGCGGTGCATACCATCGCCACGTCCGCTCCAAGTGCCAGAATCTTGATCATGTCGGCAGAGGACCTTATGCTCCCACCAGCGCAGAGTGTGATCTTGTTCCTTAACCCCTCCTCTGCGAGACGCTTGTCAACGACAGCAACAGCCACCTCGATCGGAAGGCCAGCGTGGTCCCTTATGACACGTGGTGCCGAGCCAGTCCCTCCTCGAAAACCATCGATCGTTATGAAGTCAGCTCCTGCCCTCACAATGCCAGATGCTATTGCGGCGACGTTGTGCACCGCTGCGATCTTGACGCCGACAGGGATCCTGTAGTCCGTTGCCTCCTTCAAGGCGCAGATCAGCTGCTGCAAGTCTTCGATACTATAGATGTCGTGATGTGGGTATGGCGAGAGCGCATCGGTACCGGTCGGTATCATTCTCGTCTGCGAGATGAGATCAGTGACCTTCTCACCAGGGAGATGACCACCGTGCCCAGGCTTTGCGCCCTGCCCTATTTTGATTTCAACGGCGGCAACCCTTTTCAAGTAATCTGGTGTGACGCCGAACCTCCCGCTCGCCACTTCGCTATTGATGTGATCCGCATAAGCATAGAAGTCTGAATGAAGGCCACCCTCGCCTGAGCCGGCTATTATATTGAGGTCGCATGCCGCTTTGAAAAGGGCCTTTTGCGCTGGATAGCTAACTGCGCCCAAGCTGATGTGGCCAATCATGATCGGCATATCCATCATGATAACGGGGCCGATATCCTCGTCCTCCAGCAGACCTTTCTTTTCGGAGCTTGTGAGCTTCCCACCCCTCCTGCCGAGAAATGTTATAGTCTCGATCGGTTCTCTCAGCGGGTCGATCGATGGGTTTGTTACCTGTGCTGCATCGAGCAATAGTTCGTCAAAGATCATCGGGTATTCAAGATCGGTGCCACACGACGATAGCAGGACCCCGCCAGTATTTGCCTGGGAGATAATACTTCGTCTGATTCTCTCGGTAAAGGTCGAATGAGGCGGGAAATGGTATGGGAGGAGGCGAATTTCTATAGCGCCAGTAGGGCATATTGCAGTGCAACGGCCGCATGCGACGCACCCCCGAAGCGGTCGCACCTTGCCATCACGAAACTCCAGGGCGCTGTAACTGCACTCCCTGACGCATCTTTTGCAACCCTTACAGAGTTCATAATCGATAACGGGTCTGTATCTATCTGGCAGTTCTTGAGCGATCCTTTCCTGTGATAAATTCAATGAATCACTCATTCCACTCCCCCCAGAAAGGTGATTCTAGACCATCTCTTATGATCCCATTGCGGACCTGCGCGATGGCGGGACTCCCAGCGTTCGGGGTCCACGTCTCCGCATTCGGTTCGATTGCCCTGATCGCACATTCCTCGCTCGCTGCGAAAAACATCCCCTCATCTGATGATTGGCCGACAATCAAAGGCCTGAGCTTCTTTCTATCCGCAAGGGCGATCATAGTGATCTCTGGCTCTCTCCTTCCTACCAAGATGCTGAAGGGGCCGTTGAGAAATGCTTCCTTGTAAGTGACCCTTATCAGTGTTGCTAGCTTCTGGTTCTGCGGATCGAGGTGTTTAATATCGTGATAGTACCACGGCGCCATCGCAAACGCTGCGAGGTTGATCGGCAGACCATGTTTTCTCACGAGAATGTCCCAAAGATACGCGACCACCTCCGTATCGGTCAAGAGTGTGCAGCTGTAGCCTTCCATTTCTACGAACTTCCTGTTGACGCCGTATGAAGTGATCTCGCCGTTGTGGCAGACGGCCCAGTCGAGGATACTTATCGGATGGGCACCCCCCCACCAGCCAGGAGAATTCGTTGGAAATCTTGAATGGGAGATCCACATCTTCCCCCTGTATCTCTGGATATCGTAGAAATCAGAAATTTCAAAGGAATATCCATTCCCTTTAAAAACGGCCATGTCCTTCCCACTCGAGATGCAAAACGCTCCATCTACGTGTTGGTTTACATGCATGACAAGTCGAACGACATAGTCCTCTTCTGAAAGCTTCTGGTTTCCCCTCCATTCTCTCCGTTCAACCGGTCTGAAAAAGAACCTCCAGACGAGAGGAAAAGGCGGTTTCAGCGTCGTCGACTTCTTCGTAAAGACCTTTTCATCCTTTGTAATGTTCCCGTGATCTTTGAGAAACTCCTCAACAGAATTCTTGACGTCCTCGTCGTCAAAGAAAAACTGGAGGCAGAATTCATCCCGACGTTCTGGGAACAACCCATAACAGGCATAGCCTGCCCCGAGACCGTTTTCACGCTCACTCATCGTTGTCAGCATGGTGGCGATTTTCTCCCCAGATATAGGTTCTCCGTCGAGTGATAGGCAACCAGCTATACCACAACCTCCCAACTGATAACCCTCTCTTCTGCGCATTGATCCTGATCGGAGCGACATTTCTCCGCTCTCATTAGAGCTAAAAGCACCATTTGAAAGGAAAAACGATGATTTCGGAAATGACCTTTCTTCATCCAAATCAAATCACCTTGCCAGCAATTCCTATCAGTCACTTACAAGCCAGAATATGTCCAATTGTCTGTGAGGAGCGGGGAAGCCACTATAGAGAGAACAGAGTATAGGCATTGGGGAAGTATTCGTCAATTCGTCAAATTTATCAACACCCAATGGGAACATCAATTGGACCTCGCTAAACTCACGTGAGACCGACTAGTTATTGTTTGTTATTCATTCGAATCTTATTAGAATTAATTTATGCGAATTTCGAATAAAATCTCATAATGAGGACATGAATTCGATATGATTATTCCAATATCGAAAATCTAGGCTTCAATCGAGATACGAATTTTTATAATAACATAAAAAGCTATACGGCCGTTAAGCTGAAAATACTTCGCAAAGAAGTCAAAGGGACTAAGAATCGTAATATTGGGTAGATGAGATTGCAGTAGTTGATCGATATGAGTCCAAAAATAGATCCGATTGAGCTTGCCATCATGCCACAGCTTCCAGAACTTGAGAAGATCAGGCAGATCAGGCAAAAACTAGGGCTTTCTCAAAGGGAGCTTGCTGTTCGCGCAGGGGTCAGCCAATCCCTTATTGCCAAAATCGAGAAAGGAACCATCGATCCGTCGTATGGCAACGTGAGAAAAATTTTCCAGGCATTTGAAGAAGTACTGAAGGAAGGAATTATCGACGCGGAAAAGACGGGGATTCACCTGACGGTGGGGGATCTCGCGACTCGTGGCGTCGTTTCAATCTCACCTGATGATACAATTGCCGAAGCCATTGAAAGGATGGTGAAAGGGAGGTTCACACAGCTTCCTGTTGTTGTTGGAGATCGCGTCGTCGGGAGCATCACAGACGACATCATCAGAAATTATACGATTGAGCAGACAAAGAATAAGGAAAAGAGCTACGACGAGGTGATGAAGACCCCAGTTTCTGAAATCATGGAAGCGCCCTTCCCGATCCTCAGCGAGGATACACCGATAGAGCTGGCATCTCTCCACCTACAGAGGCAGGAGGCAGTCCTCGTTTCTAGGAAAGGTGTCGTCATTGGGATCCTGACGAGCGCAGACTTTCTCAATATCGGGATAAAGAGATGATTTCTTCGAGGCTGTTCAATGGCCGTTGACAGCAAACTTTGATATTATTGACCCCGTTCTTGAATTCAAAATGAAAAAAAGAGCGCTGGAGATACTGCTGCAGCAAATACCTCCACTTTCTCAGCCAAAGCCTTTTCTCGAACAGTATTCAACTCCAGCCACGATAGCCGCTGATGTTCTCTTTACGGCTTATGCGAATAATGATATCGAGGACAAGATCGTAATCGATTTGGGATGTGGAAATGGAATTTTCGCGATTGGTGCTTCGCTTCTTAATTCTAAAATGTCGATCGGGGTTGATGCGGATCCCCTCGCGTTGAAAGAGGCGAAGGCGAATGCTTCTGCCATAGGAGCAGATGTGGAATTTGTCCTCGCGAGGATACCACATTTCTCCGCAAGGGCGGACGTCGCAATTCAGAATCCGCCGTTTGGATCTCAGAGGCGCGGGGCGGATCGTCCATTTCTCGAAACAGCGATGTCGGTTGCGAGTGTTATTTACACGATGCATAATGCTGAGACCGTCGAATTTGTCTTGAATTTTGTAATGAACAGCGGATGGGAGATCGTCCTTCAAAAAAGATATAAATTCGTAATTCCGCATATGTTTGAATTCCACAAAAAGATGAAAAAGGACTTCGATGTTCTGCTCCTTTGCATTCGAAGATCGGGTGAAAAGAGATGAAAAAAAGAAGATGTGTTCTGCCAGGAGATGAAGTAGCTGTCGTTGAGGAATTTATCCCGGGCGAGGGGACATATGAGATAGATGGTAAGATCTATTCCGCGTACTGCGGAGATCTCGAGCTTGATCATGAAGAGAAAATTGCCAAGGTTTCCGCTAAGAACCCTCCCGTCACGCTGAAAGTCGGCGACGTGGTTTACGCCGAAGTGACGGACGTAAGGAACAGTATGGCCATCTGTGAGGTGATCGCTGTCGAGGGAAAAGAGCGTGATATCAGTGGCGATACGAGTGCGACGATTCATATCTCAAAGGTTTCCTCAGGATATACACAGGACGTCGGGAAAGAATTGAGGCCAAGCGATATAATCAGGGCGAAAGTCATTCAGGTGAAGCCATCCCTCCAGCTATCAACGGTTGGTCATCACTTTGGCGTCATTCTTGCGCTCTGCAAGAAATGCCGCGCCCCTCTCAAGAAGAGAAATAGAACACTGTACTGCGAACGCTGTGAGAGAACAGACATGAGAAAGCTTGCAGATGACTACGGAGAGGTCAAATTCTGATTTTTATGATATCTATACGCTGTCGTGAAATTTCATTGAAGAATTCGATCATCGAAAAGAATTTGAAGGGTTAGGCAAAAGGATATATCCCCCATCGATGTTAAACAAAATCAGGGAGAACGAATGACGAAGACCACAGAAGACTTGGTCCGTGAAATAAACGAGCTCAGAAATGAACTGAGGCAGATGAGAGAGATCGTTAACATACTCTTTAGCATAGTCGTTGAGTCAGAAGACGACGACGTCGAAGAGTACTTAGATTACCCCATGTTCGGGGGGATTGACCAGAATAGATTGAATAACTAAACCTTTTTGAAAACCTTTTTTGGTCGTACAAAGCATTTCGTTAATCGCAGGATTCCACTGCTGTAAACCGATTAGCGAAGCTGACACAGGCAGACTGGTAAGAAGAGGGAGTTATGGGGAAAGAGGCTATGAAAGCGATTTGCTTGATCTCTGGAGGAATTGATTCACCCGTCGCATCATTTCTCATCGGGAGGAGGGGATTTGAGATAAACCTCTTGCACCTCGACCACCAGCCATTCAGTGATCAAAGAATGACCGAAAAGATCCGCGATATCGCGCAAAAATTGGCTGAATTACTAGAAAAGAATGTGAGGGTATACATCGCACCGCACGGAAAGAATCAGGAGATTATTGCAGACCGTTGTGATCCTGGCTATCGGTGCGTGCTGTGCAAGATGCTTATGCTGCGAGTTGCCGATGGTTTAGGACAAAGATTGAACGCTGACGCGATTGTGACCGGGGAGTCACTCGGACAGGTCGCATCGCAGACCTTGCACAATATTAGGGTGGAGCAGCATGGCATTTCTCTTCCGGTTCTGAGACCTCTCATCGGACTCGATAAGCTCGAAATCGAAAACATCGCAAAGAGTATCGGAACCTACGAGATATCAATAAAGAAGGTCCTCCCGTGCTCTTTCGTACCGAAGAGGCCGGCCACACGCGCGAGCCTCAATAAAGCACTGCAGGAAGCACAGAAAGCTGGCCTCGAGGAGATCGCGCGCCAAGCGATCTCTGAGATTAGGCAACTTGAATTTTGAGAGATTGATAAGAATTCATTGAGGCTCGCGATGACAGATAGGCCAGGCTACAGGATCGGGCACTTCTTGCGTGCAACCTCATCGACTTCGTAGAGCATCGATTTTGTCACCTTCGTGATATATCTCGCCTGGACGATCGAGACGAAGAGCGTGTTCTTCCCGATCTTGATCCTAAGATCGGTATCTTTTGGAGGCTTCACATCGGTCGGGAGGATCACTGGTCCATAGCACGTCGTCGAAACCCTGTAATCCCTCTTGTGCTTCTTGATGAAGTCGATGACTTCCTGTTCAACTTCGATTTCCTTCATTCCCGCGGTGAGATTGCAGTAATCCTATTTAACAATACCTTGTTCCCTTTACAATGAAGAATATCTGGATGACACACTTGTGCACTAGCATGACTAGAGAAAAGAAGTTATTAGGGCAGGCGCAATTAAATCTCTATGAAGTACGTCGTCGACACCTCTGCCTTCTTCGCAATGGAAGATCTGCCGCAAGACGCTGAGATCCTCGTGCCTCCAGGCGTACTGTCCGAGCTGAAGAAATACAAGGACAGACGCCTAGATTATTGGGAATTCAAAATCAAAATAACGCATCCATCCACCACGTCTTTAGAAGCGGTTAGACTTGCTGCTCAAAAAACTGGGGATACACACAAGTTGTCAGATACCGACATAGAAGTTCTAGCACTTGCGTTTGACCTCAAAGCAACAATCCTGACAGAGGACTATTCGATTCAAAATGTGGCGAGGACTATGGGCATCGATTATATCAATATCGTCACGAGGGGTATCAAAGAGATCTTTTCATGGGAGATGAGATGCCTCGGTTGCGGAAGAGCTTTTGATAAGGAGATTAAGGAATGCCCCGTATGCGGAAGTCCTCTTAAATGCAGGCGATCCAGAAAGAAAAAGTAATTTCCGACAATGCATCCGAACCTCGAAGATGTCTCCCAAATCGAAGAAATCCCTTTTGAACAGCTAATCGGACACGTAGGCCATTCTTACAATACTGTACAATTCCATTAGTTGGAAATTTTGATGCAAACACAAAATGACGGCTAAAGGGGGGTCGTCGACCTCAAGGACTACGGAAATAGGCGCTTGCATCTGATGATATTGGCCATTCGCCTCTTACCAAGTACCCTCATCGCAAGTTCAAGCCTTCTCCGACTCCCCCAGCAAAGATCTGCAAGAACTTTTGTCCGAAGCGCGATCCTGAGGGGTTTTTCCACTTGCCTGCGACACTCCTCACCGTATCGAGATATAGATTCACCAGATCTGACGCAAGCAGCCGCCACTTCGCCAGCGATCTTTCCACAGATCAATGCTATCGGGATTCCGCCACCGTTGACGGCCATCACATGACCGGCCGCATCACCGACGATGAGGCCTTTATCGTTGTAATTGGGGTGCAGTGGACCTCCCATAGGCACATACTTTCCAGCCGGTTTTCCTACATCAATCTGCTTCCAGTCGATAAATTCCTTGAAGTACTCTCCGACGGTCTTGCTCGCAAATCGAGGCGATATACCGACCCCGACGTTGGCACCGCCGCGCTTCGGTAGGATCCAGGCATATCCCCCCGGTGCGATATTGCCAAAATACATCTCCGCAACCGGCTCGAAGTTACCAACCGCCTGGGCTGTTACAGCAGGACATAATTCTCTGTTCTTCGGAAGACCGAGGCTCTTGGCAACGCGGGACCGCGGTCCGTCGGCCCCGATCACGAGTTTCGCTTTCACCTCACATTGATTCGTCACGACTCTGTCCCCGTCAATAGAAATAAAGGTACACCCTGTCAGGACCTTCGCTCCAGCCTTAAGTGCTTTTGAGGCTAAATACTGATCAAATCGATCACGGTATGTCGTGAAGCCGTCGAAATCAAATTCGTAGACACGTAGTTCTGGCGAATAGATCCTCAATCGGTGAGTCTCCAAAGAAATTAGTTCTCTGGGGATGTCGAACAGTGTATCGATATCACGGGCACCAGGAAATATCCTTTTCACCTCATCAATGGACGGGAGAAATTCACCGCAGGCGAAAGGGATGCCGATTTCTTTCTTGCGTTCGATGAGCAGGACGTCTGCGCCGTGAAGAGCTGCGTGCTCCGCCGCTGTTGATCCTGCTGGTCCCGCACCAACGACCAGGATATCAGTCGACAATCTCTCTGCCATCGGCGATTCCCCTGCGCTGTTAGTGTGATATAGCCAGATTTATCGTTTTCCATGTGCAGATCGAAGACATTACCCATTCTCCATGAGTTCTATCACGATTCCCGTTCAACGACAGTCCTGGCAAGGGATCTCAGTGCTTCTTCGTAGACCGACGGCCTCAGAATCGATAACGACTCAATCGCCCTATTTGAGAACTCAAGCGCCTTCTCTTTCGAAAGCCGAATGGCATCCGATTCCATCAAAATTTTCAAGGCTTCCTCGACCTCCCAACGGCGCTTCTTTTTCTTTTCAAAAAGTTCGGACAACCTCTTTCCTTTGTGACCGTCTTCCATCGCCAGGATAATCGGCAACGTCGGCGTCCCGTCCGAAAAATCCATCCCTTTCGGTTTGCCGAGGACGTCTTCCTTTCCAACAATATCAAGAATATCGTCCATGATCTGGAAGGCCATACCGAGGTTGAGGCCATAGCTTCCGAGGGTTTCGATCATCACCGGCGACCCGCCCCCGAGGAACGCGCCGACCTTTGCACTCGCCTCGATCGGTTTCGCCGTCTTCCCCTCGATGATTTTGAGATAGGTATCGATCGATGTCGACGCGTCATTGATGTGTCCGACCTGGAGGATCTCTCCTTCAGCCATGCACGCGCAGGAGTCCGCGATGATTTCGACCACTTCTTTGCTGAAAGAACCGCCTGCACGAAAACCTTTGACAAAGAGGAAGTCACCAGCCACCAGCGCGAGCTGGACACCGTATTTCTTGAATGCTGAGACTTTGCCCCGCCTCATCGTCCCTCCATCGTTAATGTCGTCGTGGATGAGGGTCGCACTGTGGATGAGTTCAAACGCGGCGGCGATTCCAATGACATTGGAGACTTCTGTGCCCCCCACTGCCTTGTAGCAAAGGATCGAAACACCAGGGCGAATTCTTTTCCCCCCTGCACCGATCACGTGCATCGAGATCTCCGTCAATAGCTGCTGCTGGGAGTGTACACTTCTCCTGATCTCCTCTTCCACCATGTTTAGTTCCTTTCTGATTGGAAGGTCCCAGCTCATCAATATCGAGATGCCTAATGATGATAATGTACTTATTAATTGTCTCGATTCTTCAAATTCCCTCACTCACCAGGCTGGACGATTTCTCGCAGTGATTGCATGTGAAGAAGTTGAGGATTTTATTGAGTGTTTAGGGTTGAACCGATCAAGCGACGACAGGTCGCAAGAAAACGGTGCCTGTCTCAGATCTTATAGAAGATTCAGAGTCGGGACAAGAGATCTGCTACAAGAAAAAGTTTAAGTGAGACGACTTCCAATCATTCCGACCACATGCAAGTCAAGGCAAAAGTAAAGGATTATGTCGACCGCGATCCTCCCGTTGTCGACTACGGGGCAACGCTAGAAGATGTCGTGAAATTGATGGTGCAGCGGCACCAGACGGGCGTCGTTGTGAAAGAGGAAGATATCGTCCTCGGCGTCATTACCTCGACGGATGTAACGAGGGTCATCGTACAAGGTCGTGACCCCTCGACCGTCAAGGTGAAGGAATTTATGACCGCCTGCACCCTCGTCGGACAAAATCCCTGCATCCAGATTCATGAGGATGGATATGTCATCGACGCGTTGCGACTCATGTTAATAGGTGGGGTGAGTAGGGTTCTCGTGGTCGATTCAGCTGGCGAGTTTGTCGGCACGATTTCGTTCCTCGATGCACTCAGAGCATACGAAGATGAGATGTCAAAAAGAAAGAAGTAGGGGTCGATGTTTCACATCCCTGAGAAGAACGCGCGCGCCGCCTCTCTGCAAAGTTCGAGGATTGGCGACGGGAACAGGCCGATGACGATCGTCGCGACGACCGTTATCGCAATCGCGAGGATCATCGAGTTTGGAACTCTGATCGGTTCTTCTGGACCCGATTCGACGTACATGTACTTGATTACTCGAACGTAATAGTAAAGCGAGATCGCGCTGTTGATCACACCGAAGACCGCAAGCCATAGGACCCAGCTCTGCTCTGGGGCGATCGCCGCATCGACTGCACTTGAGAATAGCCAGAATTTACTCGCGAACCCGGAAAGCGGTGGAATGCCTGCGAGCGAAAGGAGAAGGACGCCCATTGAGAATGCGAGGAACGGTGAGCGTTTACCGAGCCCCTTATAGTCTGCCAGGCTTTCTCCGAGTGCGACAGTTGATAATGCAGCGACAATGATAAAGGCGCCTCCCTTCATGAAAGCGTGTGTAATGATGTGGAAGATGCCACCTGCCAGCGCGTACTCAGTGCCGATCGGAAGGACGATCAGGATGTAACCAGCTTGAGCAATGCTAGAGTATGCGAGCATCCGCTTGATGTTCGTCTGCGAAATGGCAACGAGATTGCCGATTGTCATCGTGAGGACGGCGATGACCGCGACGACAACATCCCAATCAGCCTTGATCGCGATGAGACCTATGAGGAATATTTTGAAGAGTGCGACGAAACCCATTTTCTTTGAACTCGAGGCGAGGAGCGAGGTGATCGTCGTGGGTGCGCCTTCGTAAACATCAGGTGCCCACATGTGAAATGGAACGATGGCAACTTTGAATCCAAATCCCGCTATGAGGAGACCAATGGCCAACAGGATTATCGGATCCATACCACTAGCCGTGGCGATTGCAGTGCCGATGTCCGCAAACACAGTGCTACCAGTAATCCCGTAGATGAGGGAGATACCGTAGAGGGAGATCGCCGAAGAAAGTGCGCCGATGATAAGATACTTTGTCGCCGCTTCAATTCCCCTCTTATCAGCTTTTCTAAATCCAACGAGTGCATATGAGGAGAGGCTTGCAAGCTCCAGCCCTACAAATAGGGTGATAAGGTCGAGAGATGAGGCGACGACCATCATACCGAGGGTGGCGAGCAAAATCAATGAATAATACTCGGCCAGATGCCTTTCTCCCTTAACGTATCGGATCGAGGCAATGGTCACGTACAGCGCGACAGCAAGGAAGACCAGTTTGAACGCAACAGCGAACGCATCGAGCCTCAGCAATCCCCCCGCAAAAACAACTGGTTGGGAACCGTCAATATAGAAAATCAATAGAGGGATCATCGCCGCAATGATGCCAACCAGCGATACGATACTAAGTGCTTTCTCAGACTTCGTGAGATAATAGACTGCTGGTAACCCAACCGCAAATAGAAGTATGATGATTTCCGAATAAACAGGTGAGAGATCGACCAATCAGCCCACCCCCAGAATCGCAGAAATGATGTTCGCCGATGGCGTGATGTAATCCATGACAACACCCGGAAACATGCCAAAGAAGACGATTAAGATCGCCAGAATAGCCAGTGGCACCGCCTCGTACCAGTTGACATCGTGGGCATGCGATGTATCGATTTTCTCGGTCAGCGGGCCGAACATTGTGCGTTGCAATGCCCATAGGTAATAACCAGCCGTGATCGCGACACTTGCAATCGGAAGCATCAGTATCCACGCGTATGCGTCAAATGTGGCAATGAACACTGAGAACTCCGCCACAAACCCGATCATCCCAGGCAAGCCGAGCGACGCGAGGAAGCCTATCGTCATGAATGTTGCAGCAAGAGGCATTTTTGGCGCCAGGCCACCGAGGAGCGGTATTTCCCTTGTTCCGACCTTGTGCTGGACGACGCCACACATCATGAAGAGAACAGCTGTGATGAGTCCGTGTGCGAACATCTGCAGCACCGCTGCCGCGATACCGAGTTGAGATCCAGTCGAAATGCCAAGGAGAACAATGCCCATGTGACTGATCGACGAAAAGGCCACCATTTTCTTGAGGTCCCTCTGAGCCAAACAGACCAGGGACCCATAGAGGATCGAGAGGATCGCGATCGCAAGCATCAAGGGCATGAGCGCATTCGCGCCATCTGGAAGCGTCGGCAATGCGATCCTGATAATACCGTAGGACCCCATTTTGAGCAGGAGTCCGGCAAGCAGAACGCTTCCCGCTGTCGGCGCTTCGACGTGGGCGTCTGGAAGCCACGTATGAAATGGTACAACTGGCATCTTGACGCCGAATGCAAAGAAGAGCGCTGCGAACGCACCAACCTGGAAGAGGTAATTGAAATTCCCACTGACGCTTGCGATATCTACGATGCTGAACGTCGCATACCCGAGGATCGGTTTCGCTTCGAAGTACAGGGCCATGATGGTGATCAACATCGCAAGGCTCGCAACGTGCGTGTAGATGAAGAATTTGATCGAAGCGTAAGCGCGCCGAGGTCCTCCCCAAATCGCTATAAGGAAATACATCGGGATCAGGACGACTTCCCAGAAGACATAAAAGAGGAAATAGTCAAGGGCCGTAAATACCCCGAGGACACCGACCTCGAGGACGAGCATCAACCCCATGTACTCCTTTGTTCGGTGTTCGACATCCCAGGAAAACAGGATCGCGAGGAAACAGAGGAGCGCTGTCAGGAAAACCATTGGAACACTGATGCCATCGACACCCAAGTGATAAGCGATTCCGTAGCTTTCAATCCAGGTGTACTTTTCAATGAATTGATAGCCAATAGCCCCTATATGAAAATCAAGCAGGAGGAATATCGATAGGGCGAGTGGGATCGCGGAAAAGACTAAAGCGATACTCGCAGCAGCCTTCCTCGTATTGCCAAGTGCAAATACCAGAATCGAACCAATCAGAGGAATAAGGATGAGGAGCGAAAGTATCGGCACATTCTCTAGCATCATCTCAGACCTCCAATGAGATAAAGAAGAACAATAATGACCGAAATCGCCGCGATAATGATCGTCGCGTAGAGTTGCACGTATCCTGTCTGGATCTTCCTGATATAGTGGCCTGCCCTCGTTAGAAGGAAGGCAACGCCGTTAACAATGCCATCGATGACGTATCTGTCAAACGCGTCGACAACAATCGCAAACCCATACACGACTTTCTCAGCGAATGCGTTATAGCCGACAGCAAATCCGTAACGATTGAGGAGGATGTTGTATAAAGTTCTTCGAGCTTTTGTGGAAACAAAAATCTCTGGAGAGATTGTCCTTTTGTAGTAAGTTGCGTAAGCCATTCCGACCCCGCAAAGTGCGACTGCAATCGATAGGTAGGTGAGAGGATCGGTGAATGTCACCGCTAGAATTTCACTGGCTGTAAGGGCATGAGGTTCTTCAAAGAAGATTTGGGACCCAAATCCTCCGCCAACGAACAGAACAAGGAATGAGCCGGCAGCGAGAAGCGCCAGGATGATTAATGGGATGGTCATAATCTTCGGCGATTCATGTGCATGACTACTCGCTTCGCCTTCTTCCCCTGCGAACGTCATGAACCAGAGGCGGAACATATAAAAGGCGGTCATGAAGGCTGTCGCGATACCGAGGATGTAAAGTAAAGCGAAGACCCAATTTAGCTCACATGCTTCGAAAACCGTTGCAAGCACCTCGTCCTTGCTCCAAAAGCCGCTGAACGGAGGTATGCCCGAGATGGAGAGAGCTCCAATGAGCATCGTGAATGATGTGATTTTCATTTTCTTGCCAAGACCTCCCATCAGCCGCATGTCCTCTGTATTGACAGCGTGAATAACGCTACCGGCGCACAGGAAGAGGAGCGCCTTGAAGAAGGCATGGTTCATCAAGTGGAACATGGAAGCGGTATAGCCCTCCGCGCCGTGCAGATAGTAGAAGATATATCCACCAGCACCGAGCGCGAGCATCATGTAGCCGAGCTGGCTGATTGTCGAATAGGCAAGCACACGTTTGATATTGGGATTATTGAGTGCCATCGTGGCCGCCATGAACGCGGTTACTCCCCCGATGATCGCCACGACCATCAACGTATCTGGGGTCTGGACGAACAGCGGGAACGATCGCGCAACGAGATACACACCCGCCTTGACCATCGTTGCCGCATGAATGAGCGCTGAGACTGTCGTAGGGCCTTCCATTGCGTCCGGCAACCAGTCATGTAGCGGGAACTGCGCACTCTTCCCGATCGCACCGCCGAAAATCATAAAAGTGCCTATCGTTAGGAGGCCAAGGTCGCTACCTGAGACCTCCATCTCAAAGAGCTCGCGGAAGTTCAAGGTCTTGAATGTCGTGAAGAGGATGATCAGCCCCACCATGAACATGATGTCGCCTACTCTCGTCACAATGAACGCTTTCTTTGCCGCAGAAGCTGCTGATGGCTTGTGATACCAGAACCCTATCAAAAGATACGAACAAAGCCCGACGAGCTCCCAGAAGATGAAGAGTTCGAGGTAATTGTTCGCGAGGACGAGGCCGAGCATGACCCCGACGAAAAGCGATATCTCAGTGTAATAACGCCTCTTCCTCCCGCCCTCTTCACCCATGTATGCAATCGAATAGATGATGACGAGTGTCGAGACGAGGGAAACGACGACGAGCATAAGCGCCGTCAGCTGATCGATATAGATACCTATTTCGAAGGAATAGGTCTCAGATAAAGTAAGCCAACTGCGCGATTGTTCGAAGACTCCGTCGATGACCCCGTCGGCCGCGTCGAAAGACCCATCAAGAACCTGGGCGACAACAAATGCTGTGATGATGAGAGATATCGCAGAACCAGTGATCGCAACGTAACCACCGCCCTCTCTCAATCGATGACCGATCAAACCGACTATCAGCCCAGCGATCAAGGGAAAGATCGGGATGAGCCATGCAAATTCGACCGCCTGCAATCTCACCACCTCAGCAGATTGATTTCGTCGAGATTGATTGTGTCCCTCGCCTTTGAAAGCGCCAACAGTATTGCAAGCCCGACGGCAACTTCAGCTGCCGCGATCGCGATCG
>JARYLV010000012.1 GCA_029907465.1 Methanomassiliicoccales archaeon | reverse complement strand
CGTATGAAGCTTCCAGCGAGGTGGAAATTCCAAAGGATTTTGCGAGCCGTGGTCGTGCGAAAGTGGTTATCGAAGCGACAAAGATTTTGAAAAAGAAGGCCGAGGGTAAATTACCAGTCGTTGTTGGGACGACAGGGCCATTTACGATCGCCGGACATCTTGTCGGGACTGAGAACATCCTGTTGTGGATCATCACAGATCCTGACTCAGTTCACAAGTTCCTGAAAATCGCGGCCGAAATCGAACACCAATATGTCAAGGCCATTGCTGCCGCAGGTGCCGATGTCATCGTGATGAGCGATCCATCAGCGTCAACCGATATGCTCTCAGGCGAGATGTTCGATGAGTTTGCTGCACCTTACATCAAGCAAGCGTTTTCAGGGGTTGAGGCAAAGAGGGTTCTCCACATCTGTGGAGATACAACGATACTCTTGGAACACATGATGGCGACAGGCGTTGACGGCTTGAGCATTGAAGAGAAGGTTGTTCCAGAGAAGGCAGTCGAAATTGTGAATAACAAGGCAGCACTCATTGGGAATGTCGGCGTCGTGAAACCGTTGCTCCAAGGAACACCTGATGACGTGACAAGGGACGCCAAGAGAGTTGCGCAGGCAGGATTCCACCTTGTTGCTCCAGGTTGCGGCCTTGCCGCGCGGGTACCGAAAAACAATATTCAAGCCCTAGTAAATGCGGTAAAAGGTTAGAGCTGGAAGATGGGAATCCGGGATTCCCTTCTAAATTTTTTTATTATTCTATCTGGTCGATCTATAATGCAGATCGATGACTGCGCAATAAGAAGGATGATGTGGAGATTTATTGAAACGACATGGTCCGCTGATGAAACGATGTGGATATTTTTTCCCTATGCCCGGTAAAATCTTATTATAATTCTCCTGCGAATGCTTAAATATGCCAGATTTTTTGTTTATTTCGTTCGGCCAGAATCTCAGGATGTGCACTTTTAAATAGGGAAATCATAATTACCGGTGGTACTTCCTATGGCTTACGGAATAGCTCTTGATCTGGGAACTAGTGGTTACAGAACGCATCTAGTGGATTTATCGAATAAAGGAAAGATCATATCGACGGCCATTACGATGAGACATCCATTGCCAGGTGCCAATATAATGGATCACCTTCATTTTTGGATCGAAAATGGTGCTGAGGTGGGCCATAAGATTATTCTCGAGACTGTCGATAAACTCATAGCACTTCATGGCGTTGATTGCAAAGAGATTGTAAGGATTGCTGTTTGCGGAAATCCAGCCCAGCTCTCAATGTTTGAAGGCATTGAGATTCGGGACCTCGCATACGCTGGTGAATCGATTCTCAGGCGTTTCAATATAACAAGACCCAATAGAAGGGGACATACGACAACAGCTGGGGCGATTGGACTGACGGCTGTAGGGCCTGAGACGGAGGTCGCTATCCCGCCAGCGATCAGGCACGAGGTTGGCGCGGATGCCCTTGCAATGATCATTAAGTCAAAGATGCTGGAAAAGAAAGAGACATGTATGGTCACAGACTATGGTACGAACGCTGAGATGGGGCTATACCATGATGGTGAATTATACAGCGGGAGTGCCGCCGCAGGTCCCGCTATGGAGGGGCAGCATATCTCACATGGAATGCTTGCAGCGCCATATGCTATATCTGATCTCAGTGTAGAGAGTGATGGGTACTGGGCTAATTTTGTTCTCGACGAGCGTCTGGGCCCACGAAGAGCGTCATTGATTAACCCTTCAACTGGAGATTTTAAGAAACTCGACAATATAAAAGCAAGAGGAATTACGGGAACAGGCGTCGTCGCAGCTGTGGCTCTTGGTCTCGAAACTGGTTTGATCAAATTGCCTGGAATTGCAACGAAGGATAGGATTCTTCATTTCCAGGATGGGATAACATTCAACGAGAAGGACCTTCATGAGGCTGGAAAAGCGATGGGAGCGATTCGAGCAGGACATAAGACTTTGATTGAGGAGGTAGGGATCAGGGATGCGGATGTTAAGACCATGTATTTGGCTGGCGCATCTGGTACTTACGTCGACCCATACAAGGCACAGACATGTGGTCTGGTTCCCCGTGTTGTCGAAAAAACAGTGCAGGTCGGGAACACTTCATTAATGATGGCTTATGACCTATTGGTCGATCCATCGGTAATGGATATGATGCAGTCTGTGGCTGATTCGATAGCTTCCAAACACATTATGTTTGCGACATCAAAGATCTTCGAGGACATTTACATCAACGAGGTCGCCTATTGGCTCGAGGGTATGCCGATGGAATATTACAACAAAATGCTGAGACTCTCAGGTTTATCTCCTCTGCCTGATATCGTGAGACCGAAGGAGACGCTTAGAATTGTTGATAGAGATATTCCAGAAGTTGGATCGAAGGGATTGAAGACTCTTGAGCATGTCGGTGTCTTCCTCATCGGTTCATTCGAGGGTTGTGCAGGTTGTAAGAGGTGCGAGATGGAATGTCCCGAGCAAGCGCTCAAGGTCGAGAAAATCGACCGGAAAGAGTACAGGATTAGAATCGCAACTGAGTATTGCCTAGGGACAGCGTGTAAGAACTGCGAGCAGGTCTGCCCAAACAGTGTCTTGAAATTCAATGAACTGAAGATTGTGAAAAGGGAGGAGTTGAACAGTAAGTGCGCCTAATCTCTGTTGTTGACAATACATCAGCACCTCCCTACTCGCCCTCGGGATTGGTGAAGCGATTAGACTCACCAGCAACACATTTTCTTTCGGAACATGGCTTCTCGATGCTTATAGAAACGGACAAAGGACAGCGCGTGCTTGTCGATACGGGTGCTTCAGAAGAAGTACTCCTTCATAACCTTTCACTCCTGGGATTGAGTGTAGACAAAATCGATGCTGTTTTCATCACACACGGGCATTACGACCATGCAGGGGGTCTTGCTGCGTTCGCAAAGGTGGGCGTTCCTATATTCATGCATCCGAAAGCTCTAGTGAGACCCCGTTTTGCAGTCAATAATGAGAAAATGATTGATATCTCAATTCCTGAGAGGGTAGCCGAGAGCCTCGCCACCTGTAACATCAAGTTCGTATCAACGATGACCGAGATCGTTGAAGGGGTAAGGGCGTCTGGAGAGATCACTCGTCAATTCCCCTTCGAAGCACCTGGGAATTATGTGATCAAGCAAGGCGAAAATCTCGTTGGCGATAATTTCAACGACGAGCAGGTTCTTTACGTCAGCTCAAGAAAAGGGTTGATCATCGTCGTCGGTTGCGGGCACGCGGGTATCGTCAACATCGTGCACCAGGCAAAGAAATCGACTGGATCGAAGATATTTATGATCGCAGGCGGTTTTCACTTATATTGTGGTGATACAGATAGGTTACTTAAGACGATGGACCACTTGAAGAACTTAGGAGTCGAAAGGGTGGTCCCAATGCACTGCACTGGATTTGAGGCCATGAAACTCATCTCGGACAGATTCACTGGTTTCGAGTTGATGTCGGTCGGAAGTGAAATAGTTGTTTAGAATTGCAATCTGGTGAAAGCACAGCATTTTTTATTTAGTTAGCTAAATGATTAATCTGATCGAAACTGGGAACCAATGTTGTGAGTGGATCGAAAATCAATTAGCGATAACAGCTCTACTAAATGTCTGAAGTCGCCTGCCTCACGAGTTCATCTGCCAGCGCAGCAATTGGAAACACCGTTCGGGCATATTCGATCGGACCGTACATCACAAAGTCCGCACTGGCCATGATCGGGATTGCCGCGGATGCGATGTCAACGTGCCTGTATATCCGTGCATCTTTTTCTTTCAATCTTACAAGCATCGACCAGGACTCAACAACGTTATGAAGCGCACAGCCCGTTGGGATCCCCCATTTCGCTTTTGAAACGATCAGTGCCCTTAGAGCAGAACCCGCACTCTGGTCCATCGACATGACAGCGACATCAATAAGCGGCTTTTCGATGCCATGACGACGTGCCAATTCTATTAATCCATCTTCCAACATGCCATCGCCATTTTCCAATAGGTAAATCTTACCCTTGACACCGAAGTTGCGCGGGTTGAACGCGAGAAGCACTGCCGCTTTGATACCTATCTGGCTCACCATTTCAAATTCTTGTTTCGAAGTTCCAACGCTTAGGGTATTGTAGACTAGTCTTTCAGCAAGACCCATTTCAGTAGCGCTCTTTGCACCTGCCAATTTGACTTCCGGGCTTGGTGAGTCGATGAAAAGTGGCAAACTGGAGCGATCTGAAATAATGTTAAGATACGAAACGATCGATTCAGCCGTTTCCCCGTAGATCATGAGAGCTGCTGGTGTTTTTGTCTCATCAATCGTATCTTCGAGGCCATTGATTATTTCCTCTAACCGATCAACATCGACTTTTCCGTGCGCGCGATCTTCAACGATGCTGTGACCTGGATAGAATAGGGAACCGATCATTACGGTCCTCCTTATCCCGGGCTGGCCACCAAACGGAATGCCTCCGATCTCAAAAATATGCTGTGTATTTTGAAATCTGAACACTTTATGCACCACCTGTCAAATATGATCTGATTTTTATGGCAAGAGAAACTGAAGGAACGAGAAATATCTCATGGTCGATCGGATCGAGCATGACACCGAATTCTTCTGACACCACGGCGAGCGATGCCGATGTGGCTAGTTTTTCACTCGAAAGTCGGAGCATATGGGAGGCGAACTTATCTGATGCTAGGTTGAGTGATTTTCCGATCCAGGATCCCCCCATCATGAGCGCCGGGCTGTCCACTATAAATGGTTCGACGTCCATGGGGCCTGGATCACGGTTGTTGCATTCTTCAATCGTCTCAAGAAGTTCTTCTGTTCTTTCCTCGTCAAAATGGTACGCAGGATCGTATGCGATAATCTCTTCGACTTCTTTAGGATGCACGAGATCGATCACTTCCACCTGTTTCATGAACCGATCAACGGCTTCCTTTGGTATATTGCACAGATACGGAATTGCAGACTTTGTCCCCTTGATCCTCATTCGTTCGTCAACGCCATTTCTACCCAAACTGACTAGTGCATCACCAGGGAAATGTCCGAACTCATCTTTTCCACAAACAATGAGGAAACGGATTCTAGGGTTACTTATGACGTTTGCTATGATTTTCTCTATTCCGATATTCTCAGTCTTTAATGTGCCTTTGATATTGAATTGATCAGGAGGCAAATCCACGATGCCCCTGCCGATGATCACGATGGCAACTGGAGAATCGTTCGATCCTAGTTCGTAATCACCAGACACGAGCGGCCAATTAAGTTTATTCTCCATGATCTCAACAATCCAACTGTGATCCCAAATTATTTTGTCCTAATACTATTTGTCATTTGAGGTGTAATAATACTCGCCTTTTTTTCAAGGTTATTTATGACGAAGAATCTTCCCCCCCCCATACCCCCTTATTTTATAATCTGTAATCCAAAACAATCATTTTGTAAATAAACCATGCATAGGATTGCATGATTACAAGTCGTAATAATCCAGATTCACGAATTTGATTTCGACATCTATAAATATTGACTTCAAGGTAACACGACATGGTGAAGAATATATGGATTATTCTGAGATTTCAAGAAAGTTGGTCGACATACTTGGACTCAAATATGAACCAGTAGCCGTTACGTTGATCAAAAGCGGACAGTCACCGCCGGAAGGATACAAGGAAGTCGAGAGTAATCTGCGGCATTGCCAGTCTATTATGAGGGCAAGAAAGGGGGAAGTCATGTGGATACCCGCTGCCAAACATGCATGCCCTGTTGGTGCTTCCGCCCTTGGTATTGTCGCAACGCCAGAGAAGGTCGCTTCTGGAGAATTTCATTATAATCTCGGGATGTTTAGTAGTGCGGATGCAGCAAAAAGGATGATCGATGCGCGTCCTACACTCCCTCTAGGTAGCGTAATTGGGACGGTCGTGAGTCCGCTGAGCAAGGCGAAAGTCCCGCCGGATGTCGTCGTGGTGGTTGGGACGCCAGAGCAGTTATATTGGATACTCCCCGTGGCCGCGACCTTCGAAAAGGGCGGGAGAGTTACGATCAACACTGCATCGATGCAAGCTACGTGCGTTGATTCAACGATTATCCCGTATCTGACTGGTGATATTAACATCTCGCTTGGATGCTTTGGGTGTAGGAGGAGCACGGACGTAGCTCCCGAAGAAATGTATGCTGGTATCCCAGCTGCAAAATTAGAGGAAGTCGTGAGGATTTTGGAAAAACTTGGATCGGGACCGATTCCAAAATCAAGAGCGAAGTAGTCCTTGTCTGCTGCAAAAAGATTGGGCGCATCCTTAATGAGATGCTCCCATATCCAAACTACAAAACGTTTTTCGCGGTCAATTTTCATCTATTTTTTTCAACAGGGTTCAGAATGCTGATGGGTCGATGTGAAATTATTCCTTCATCAGAATATAAAACAAAATTATTATTCAGTTGTATTGTTGTTACGCTGATAGGTCTTATTTTAGTGGTTTCGTTTCATTTTCTCGATATCCTTTAGTATAATGATAATCAATTATTAGTCGATGCAAGTTTCAAATCAGAAAACCTCAGTGGCTGTAATGGATTGTAAAAAACAGAGATCAATTTTCCGAGAAGAGTTTGCTCGGAGGAATTCTTGTGGACAAATTGGATATTGAGATATTGAGAATTTTGAGGTTAAATTCGAGGGAAAGTCTGGGAAATATCGCAGAAAAACTCGGCGTTTCAAAAGCGACTGTGAGCCGAAGAATCTCACGGATGGAGAAAGAGGGATATATATCAGGATACACGACTGTGATGAACCTATCGAGAATGGGAGTCATGAGGGCGCTCATTCTCCTAGAAGTGGTTGGTTCTGCAATTAATTCAGTCATCGAGGAACTCAAGAAATTTGAGGAGATTGAGTATATCCACAAAGTATTTGGGGACCACTCACTGATATGCGAGGTTTACACTAAGAGCGTCGACAGCCTCTACCTCTTAATCCAGGGGAAAATACTTACGATACCGCAGATTCAGAACGTTGAGGTCGATATCCTCATTGAAAGGATCGTTTTGAATCCTGATGCTGATTTTGACATGGTATGTGGGAAATCAGGGGGCGCATAGACCCCAGAAATTGACATCGAAATAGGTCAATCTAAAGATCAATATAAGAATACTGGAAATAACAAATCTTTAATAAGGGTGCGCTAGATGTTCAAGAGAGAGGCATGAATCCATGAGGTTGGGCCCCTCTCCAAAAAAATACCTGTTTGATGGACATCGTATCGTCGATCCGAAGACGACGCTCCAGCGCGTTGAACCGTTATGCAAGATTGCTGGTATTACCCGCATCGCTGACATCACGGGCCTCGATAGAGTGGGCATCCCTGTCTATTCGAGCATCAGGCCATCTGCCGAATCAGGTGCGGTGAGCGTTTACAATGGAAAGGGGGCAACAAAGGAACAGGCAAAGGTTTCAGCGATAATGGAAGGACTGGAGAGATACAGCGCTGAACAAAAAGATCGCGAGGTCGTCAGGGCAAAACCTGATGAAATGCTGTCTTCAAGATATGCAATTCATCCGAGCGATCTCATTTTACCTAAGACGTCCCTTTTCCATGTTGATTTCCAGTCGATTGCCTGGGTTGAGGGGGTTGAACTCAACGAAATGGAGCGTATCTGGGTACCAGCAAATGCTGTTTTCCACCCATATACTTCGCGCCTGGACATGACGCTTTTTAGATCCAACACAAATGGTCTTGCCTCAGGGAACTCGTTGGAAGAGGCCGTTCTACATGGGCTTTGTGAGGTGATTGAAAGAGATGCATGGTCTATATGTGAGGTCAAGCGGTGCGTAAAGTCGGATTTATCTTTTGATGCTGAGAATGGACTCGTTTATGACTTGGTGCAAAAGTTTGAGTCGCAAGGCATTCGCATCCATATGAAGGAGTTGACAAGCGACATCGGAATCCCGACGATTGGCGTAGCGGCTGATGACTGGCAAACGAAAGACCCGACACTGCTGGTCATGGGCATCGGAACGCATCTGAATCCTCATGTTGCAGCGATCCGTGCACTGACCGAAGCTGCACAAAGCAGAGTGACGCAGATCCACGGGGCGAGGGAGGACACAATCAATGCCAGGTTCCGACAGAAACTCGGATATGAAAAAACGAAATCGATCAACAGGATGTGGTTTTCGAATTCGGGAAATGAAAAAAAGGTCTCCGAGATCGATAGGCTTGATTCAATGGATATTTATGACGACATATTATTCGTTCTTGATCAACTCAAAAAAAGAGGATTTAGAAAAGTGATTGCGGTCGACCTTACGCGAGAAGAGTTGGGAGTCCCAGTTGTTAGGATTATAGTTCCAGGACTGGAAGTCTTTGCAATGGATGAGGAACGTGTAGGCCGTAGATTAATGGAGGCGACGACCTGAAAGCCATCATCTTCCTTGGTCCAAGCTTATCGCACACCGAAGCAAGGAACATCCTGGACGCAGATTATAGGCCTCCGGTGAAACGAGGGGATTTGGTCTCGATTTATGGTGAAAAGAACGTCGTCGTTGGCATTATCGATGGAATATTTTTCAGTGACTCAGCTGTAGGTCATCGTGAAATCATTGGCTTATTGGAAAGGGGTATCACCGTTGTAGGGGGTGGCAGTATGGGCGCCCTACGGGCTTCGGAACTGAAAGACTTTGGAATGATCGGTGTTGGGAGGATATTTGATATGTATTCATCGGGTGTGATTGAGGGTGATGATGAGGTCGCCATTATATTCAATCCTGAAACGCTGGAGCCCCTTTCAGAGGCGCTTATTAATATTCGGTACAATCTTGAGCGTGCTGTCGATCGAGGCATCATTACGGAATCGCAAAGCAAAGACATTATCAACGAGCTAAAGGCGGTTTATTTTCCTGAAAGATCCTATGAAAAGGCCCTAGAAATTGCATGCGAGAAATTGAAAAGAAATGAATTTATCAGGCTCCGAGAATACTTATTAAATTGCGCAAGGGACCTCAAGAAGGCGGACGCGGAATTGGTTATCACAACCATAAAAAATTTAATTCAGCAAGAAAAATAATAAATGCACGTTAAGTCGTCTATTCGGTCTAACTGGATCGATCTATGATTTAATCGATTGTTTAGTATGGATGGAGTATCCATCCATAATCAAAATTATAAGCTAGCTCGTTTTAATGAAATAACGCAAGGGGACTGATTTTCATCGTCCGAGGAAGCTTTCCAAGGTCGGTGAAAATCTAGAAAAAGGGAGGTATTGAATGGCGAAATACAAGGACAAAGTAGACTTGTATGACGACAGGGGCAAGCTAATTGAAAGGGATGTGCCACTGGAAGCCATCAGTCCTCTGTATAACCCTGCCATCAAGAGAACGGTGTCCTTGGCCAAGCGAGTTGTCGCTGTCGACCTTGCTGGGATTGAAAAGTCTCTAAAAACCGGGAAGGTTGGCGGCGGACACATCAAGGGCAAGGAGATCGATGTCCCGCTTGTCGCGAATGCGGCAAAGATTGCGAGGGCTGTCCGCGATATCCTAAAAGTCGCTCAGAACGACGATACGGAGGTCAGCATATTGGCGGACGGCAAGAGGATGATCGTGAAAGTACCCTCGGTGCGGCTGGAGGCTGGCGCTGAATACACAACTGGATTTACTGCAGCCGCCGCAGCGGTGACCCAAGCGATTATCGAGCTTTTCGACATCGATATGTTCCGAGCCAACATGGTTAAGGCTGCCGTATGGGGGAGATATCCCCAGACTCTGAACTTTCTGGGAGCCAACGTTAAGTCGATTTTGGAGGTTCCCCAGAACAACGAAGGCGCAGGGTATGCATTGAGGAACATTATGGCAAACCACATTGTGGCATTGACCGGTAGGAATGCAATGAATGCAGCGGCTCTTGCGTCAATATTTGAGCAAACTGCGATGTTCGAGATGGGCGATGCGATCGGACCATTCGAGCGGATGCACTTGCTAGGGCTCGCATACCAGGGTCTCAACGCGAACAATATGGTCTATGAAATCGTCAAGGAGAACGGAAAAACAGGCACAGTAGGGAGCGTAGTTGAATCAATTGTAGGGAGGGCGATTGAGGACAAAGTTATCAAGGTAAAGGAGAAGTTGCCCTCTGGATATAAGGTCTACACAACCAATGATTTCGCACTGTGGAATGCGTACGCAGCTGCGGGTATGCTTTGTGCGATCATGGTTAACTGCGGTGCAGCGAGAGCGGCGCAAGGTGTACCGTCAACGATATTGTACTACAATGATCTGCTCGAGCATGAGACCGGATTGCCGGGTGTCGACTTTGGTCGTGCGATGGGTACATCTGTGGGGATGTCCTTCTTCTCGCACTCGATCTACGGTGGAGGTGGGCCAGGTCTCTTCCATGGGAACCATATCGTCACGAGGCACTCAAAGGGCTTTGTGATTCCTGCGATTGCTGCTGGTTGTGCATTAGATGCTGGCACACAGATGTTCTCCGCTGAAGCAACATCAGGGCTTGTGAAAGAGGTATTCGGTGACATACCTGAGTTTAAGTCACCTATAAAGATGGTCGGAAAAGAGGCAAAGAAGCTGAAGGAAATGGTGTGAAGATGCCTGCCGAATCCATGCCGGAGCCGGTACCGCTACCGGAGATCATGATTTTCCCGTCGAGGCTTTTGTCGGCTGCGACGACAGAAAAATTGTTGAACAAGTTGTATACAGTCAAGCACGTGAGACAGATCAATATTCAGGGCGAATCTCTCCCAGAGAAGATCACTATGGGTCCAGGAGCAGGTCTCGACGTGGATCACAGTGAAAGGAGAGTGATCGAAGTAGCGGGAAAGAAGACGGAACTCAAGGTCCAGGTTGGCCGTATTTTCGTTGAAATTGACGATATCGATCATGTTGAAGCGGCCTTGAAGGACATTGAGGAAATCTGTAAAGAGATCTTGCCGTTTGGCTTCGACTTGGAGGTTGGAAGGTATTCGAAATATAGGCCTACTGTTTCCGATTATAAAAAAGGAGTGAGGTGATTTAAATGGCGTATAAGAGGCAGTTCTATCCCGGGACAACAATTCCGGCGAAGAACAGACGCCGATACATAGACCCGAACGTCAAGCTCGACAAGCTACGCGAGCTTTCTATGGAAGACGTCGTGAAAATACTCGGTCACCGGCAGCCGGGTGAAGAATACAAGAGCGTTCACCCGCCACTGGAGGAAGGAACTGAGCCAGATTGCCCGATCAGGCAGTTAGTTGAACCAACGCCAGGTGCAAAGGCTGGGGACAGGATCCGATATGTCCAATTCACTGACTCGGTGTACTTTGCGCCGATTGTGCCTTACGTCAGAGCATGGATGAACGTCAGCAGGTTTAGGGGCGTCGACACTGGTACACTCTCTGGAAGACAGATTATTGAGATGAGAGAGCGTGACCTCGAGAAGGTAGCGAAGGAGCTCATTGAGAGCGAGACGTTCGATCCTGCTAGGACGGGTATCAGAGGTGCGACTGTCCACGGACATGCGTGCCGTCTTGATGAGAACGGCCTTATGTTCGATGCATGGCAGAGGTACCGCTGGAATGCAAAGAAGGGCGAGGTTGAATACGTAAAAGACCAGGTTGCCATTCCTCTGGACAAGCCGATTTCGGTTGGCAAGCCGCTGCCGGAAGAGGAGTTGAAGAAGCGGACGACGATGTTCAGGGTCGACGGCGTCGACATGAGAGAGGACAAAGAGGTTATGATGGTCAACCTGAGGATCCACAGGTTGAGAACGCTGGCTGGATTCCAGCCATTTGCACTGAAGGGGGTATAATCAATGGCCGATGAGAAGCTTTTTATAAAGGCTGTAAAGAAAAAATTCAAGGAAGACCCCACTGAGGTCCACACGACATACTATTCCTTTGGCGGCTGGAGGCAGTCAAAGAGGAAGCGGGAATGGGTCGAGCAGGCTAATAAGATCGCGAAGGAGAGAGGCATTCCTGCGATGAACCAGGACATCGGTGTTCCTCTCGGTCAGAGAGTACTGATGCCCTATCAGTTGTCTCACACGGACATATTTGTGGAGGCCGACGATCTGCATTTCATAAACAACGCCGCGATGCAGCAGGCTTGGGACGATATACGAAGAACGGTTATCGTTGGTCTGGACACGGCCCATCAGGTCATCGAAAAGAGGCTTGGGAAAGAGGTTACACCTGAGACGATCAACACTTACTTGGAGGCTGTTAACCACACGATGCCTGGCGGTGCTGTCGTCCAGGAGCACATGGCAGAGTGCAGCCCGGCATTGACGGCTGACTGCTATGTGAAGGTCTTCAGCGGAAATGATGAATTGATTGATGAGATTGACAAGTGCTTTGTCATTGACATCAACAAGGAGTTCCCGCCAGAGCAGGCAAAGCAGCTCAAGGAAGCGATTGGGAATACCCTATGGCAGGTCGTCAGATGCCCAACGATCGTTGGTCGTACCTGCGACGGTGCAACGATGTCGAGATGGAGTGCGATGCAGATTAGCATGGCATTCATTACATCGTACAAACTCGCTGCCGGAGAAGCGGCGATCGCCGACTTTGCGTTCGCTGCGAAGCACGCAGCTGTCGTCGAGATGGGTACAATGATGCCAGCGAGGAGGGCACGAGGACCTAACGAGCCAGGAGGTATTCCATTCGGATATCTTGCGGATATGACACAATCATTCAGGAAATATCCTGATGACCCAGCAAGGGCTGCGCTCGAGGCCGTAGCACTCGGTGCTGTCATCTATGATCAGATATACCTAGGATCGTACATGTCCGGTGGTGTAGGGTTCACCCAATATGCGACCGCTGCATACACTGACAACATCCTGGAGGACTACACGTACTACGCTGTAGATCTGATCAAGAAGAAATACGGCGGTCTTGCGAAGGCAAAGCCCTCTATGGATATGATCGAGGAGCTGGTTACTGAGGTCAACTCCTACGCACTGGAGATGTATGAGCGATATCCAGCCGTTATGGAAACGCACTTCGGCGGGTCCCAGAGAGCAACTGTTGCTGCGGCTGCAAGTGGTATTGCGGCGGCAATGGCAACGGGTATTGCAGATGTAGGTGTTAACGGCTGGTATCTCTCGATGCTGCAGCACAAGGAGCGCCTAGGCAGACTCGGGTTCTACGGATATGACCTGCAAGATCAGTGCGGTTCTGCGAACAGCTTCTCCTATAGAAGCGACGAGGGCTTGCCCTTTGAGCTGAGAGGACCGAACTACCCGAACTATGCGATGAACGTCGGACATCTGAGTGGATACGCTGGGATTGCCAACGCTGCTCATGTAGCTAGGGGCGACGCGTTCGTGTGCAACCCGCTGATCAAAGTTGCCTTTGCGGACAAGCACCTACCATTTGACTTCGCAAATGTCACGAGAGAGTTCGGCCGT
Source organism: Methanomassiliicoccales archaeon (assembly GCA_029907465.1). Classification (NCBI taxonomy): domain Archaea; kingdom Methanobacteriati; phylum Thermoplasmatota; class Thermoplasmata; order Methanomassiliicoccales; species Methanomassiliicoccales archaeon. The sequence continues at coordinate 37,151 of JARYLV010000012.1, read as the reverse complement.
GGTGGGCTGAGGGAATTCAGACCCGCTGGTGAAAGGACATTGATCATTCCTCCGGCGTGATCTCATGAAAATCGGCGACTATGCGAAATACAAGAACACCGGCACGGTAGGGAAGATCTTGGACATCAAGGTGGAAGACGAAGTAACATGGGCGCTACTGGACACGTACAACCTCTATTATGATATAACTGCCCTGGAGGAAGCCGAGCCTGGTGAGTATCGTGTCGTCGCCGATAAGGAGAAGGGACTGGAGGAACAGCTCGAGGAACTTGAGAAGATGAAACAAACCCTTGAGGAAGTGGAAAAGGCGATCAGCCGGATCACGCCCTCAGGGACTTAAACTATTTTTTTCTTTTTTTAATTCGTTTTATCGATCTTTCTGATATTTCATTAATTTTTACAATTCAGAATTTTCTTGATTGTAAGATAAGTCGGGTAATTTTTGACCTAGCCACAAGTTCAAACGAAATTGTCCTCTCTTCAAAATTGAGTTATGTGAAATTCTGCTTCTATTTATCATCGTTCTCGATATCAAAGCCAATGAGCACACTCGCCAATCTCGGATCGTCTGTGATGTTGTGCGCCTTGCGGATCAGCAAATCGCCAAGTGGGGAGGGACTACACGAGACAACATTTCTCACGCCATCGATTGCCTCTACTTCTGGGAATCGAACCGGTGGCATAAGGAAATATTCCTTACAACCAGGTTTAGGTCTTCTATCAGCGAAAACGACAAAGTCGTCCGAAAGAAAGATGACGTGATCGGCGCATTGGAATTTTGGTTTATCACTTTCAAGAACTTCCTGTCCTAGAATCGTCCCATCATCTGCGACCAAGTAGATCGTCGGTTCGGGTGGAGGCCTAAATCGTTTGTCCTTGATGATGCAGATAATTTGATCCCTCTTTAGGCATTCTTCAACACCTGTATTTTTAACCTCGATCCCCAGTGTTGCTCTAATTTGCCTTTCAATCTCCCTCAGTTGATCTCTAATGCTTGGTGCGATCTCAAACGCGTAGAGAACACCATCTAATTGCCTCAGTCTCTCTACAACTGTTGAAGTTGAAACTTTCGGCACACCCTCCAGAATAGCATCGGATATAATATAGATGATGCCATATCCTTATTCATGAGTCTGGAATTGCTTGCGAAACAGAAACCTGAGGTTATCCAAGCTCTTTACAAAATGAAAGCTGAGGTGTTTAGGAGTGGCGCCCTGACGACAAAGGTTAAAGAACTAATCGCTGTCGCAATCTCTTGCATGTTGAAGTGTGAGACCTGTCTTGAAACTCATGTTCAGGCGGCATTTAACGCTGGTGCGACGAAAGAGGAGTTGCAGGAGGCAATGATCGTGGCGATGTATCTCACCGGGCCGAGTGCAGTAATCTGGACAAAAAAGATCGATGAGATCCTCGCAGTCTCAAATACGACATCTTAGTCGCCTAAGTCCTGAATTTAACGATGACATCTCTTCTCAGTGCAAGTCCCGCGGCTACTTCAATGCATTTAAGAATCGCCATTGGGACGGGACAGGTGCTGTGTTTCAGGATTTCACCAGCTTTCAGGTAAATTGGATTTCTTGAAAACGGCATGGCGAGCGCTACAATCGGATCGATCTCTCCAATGCATTTTCCTAAGGATTCTACCGCTGGGCAATCGCTTTTGATGGCGAGGACAATTCTTTCATCGTGCAGGCGAGCGCGTATTTCAGTATTGAACCTGCAAACGCCAGGATCGACATCGACGACTACTTCTTCACAATCTTGATTGTATATCATCTTGCATCATCTCAATGACTTTGTATCCCGATCTAGAGTTGCCTGTTGATATGCAGCTCCCCCTAATCTTCAGCTTGCCGAATCATTCGTTCAAAGTTGCTCCTTTCTCATCCTATTGAGGATCTCGAAAACCGCTCCCTTCGTGATGTCAACGACACCGATGACCGCGACGGCCTCTCTCTTCTTTAGTATAGGAACTGCAACGATAGGAACGCCTCGATAAGGGCCGCTTGGAGCGATCTTTCTGACGATCTGATTCTTCCTGAGGGCTTCTTCGAGTACAGGCCCTGTGTAATTGGTATCGATGACCTCTCCGTCCTCGCATCTCACACCATAGTGATTCTTACTTCTCATTGTAAGCGGAAGCCGCCCCACAAGTTCATGGATAGCAAGCGCAATACATTTAAGATCCTCGGCCTCGGAATCTTGAGAAATGAACGTCCCACTGTCCTGCCAGCATGGATTTCGTTGGTCATCGAGTGCGAGAGCTGCGCTCACTGCACCCCGCTCTGCAGCCTCATAAGAGGAAGCAGTCCCAATGATAATTGCGTCACCATCTTCCACGAAGAAGAGACTTCGTAAAGCATCTTCAACTTCTTTTGATGGATACTTTTCATCGCCGGGAAAAACAATTCTTCCGTTCTTACAGACAAGCGTTGTCGCGCCCATCGCTCCAGCTCTGACCGCTTCATCCCTTTGTTCACAGCCCAGATTTATCAAGTACGCACGTGCCTTTGCAAGAACCCCGCAATGGTACTTACCAATTGCTATCCCTTTAATATCGACCTGTTTGGCAATAATCCCGCAATTGTCAAATTTTTTCTTTCCCTTTTCGGTAAGTATTACCCCTCTATTCGTGTTTTCCGCACATCCATCTCTTACCATTTTCTCGAGGATGGTTCTCGTGCTGCCCTCCCCGATTCTTAATGCGCGTGATAGCGCCTTTCTTCCGATCGGTCCATTATTCCTTATCAACCAATATGCCTTCCAGACATGATATGGTGAAAACTTCGGTGTCGGTCCTCCAGTGCTATATGAATAAAGGGTCGTGGGCATCCAGGATGGATAATACATCCATCCTATTAAATTTTCTTATTAACAGATAAAAAGAATCAATTCGTAAATAACAATCGTAATATGTCTGGCAAAGCATTTATATGCTGATGTTGGTAACCCTACCGATATGTCGGAACAATCAAATCCCCTGATAATCGTTGACAACATTTCAAAAACTTTCAATGGCACAACGGTTCTAAGAGATATAAGTGCCGTCATCAACGTCGGGGAAGTTCTAGGCTTGATAGGGAGGAGCGGTTCTGGTAAATCAGTATTCATTAACATGTTGAGGGGAAACCCTGATTACAAGCCTGACACGGGTAAAGTCATTTACAGAATTAGTTGGTGCCCAAAATGCGGTTGGGTCGATCGTCCAATTCCACAGATCAAATGTAAAGCCTGTGGGACTGACATGAAGATCATCGAAGTTGATTTTTGGAGCCTCCCTGAAAGAGATCCCCTGAGGATCGCAATCAGAGAACGAATCGCGATCATGCTCCAGAGGACTTTTGCCCTCTATGGTGATTTAACCGTGGTAGAGAATATTTTTGAGGCCCTCGGAAATCGATATACTGAAAAAGAAAAAGTCGAAAGGGCAATCGAATTGTTGAAGATGGTCAATCTTTCACACCGTGTCACTCATATTGCGAGGGATCTCTCCGGGGGAGAGAAACAGAGGTGCGTATTAGCTAGACAATTAGCGAAAGATCCAATATTGCTCCTTGCTGATGAGCCGACGGGCACACTCGATCCTCAGACGGCTGATATCGTTCATAATACGTTGATTAACGCTGTTAGATCAAATGGCATGACGATGGTTGTAACATCTCATTGGCCAAAAGCGATCAATCGCCTTTCTGACAGAGCGATCTGGCTCGAATCAGGAGAAATGGTAAAACGCGGATCTCCAGAGGAAGTCACGCGGGATTTCATGATCGGTTACGGCCCGAAGGAAACTGAGATTATTCCAATCGGCCAACCGATTATTCGTGTCGAAAACGCTAAAAAGTATTTCTATTCCATAGTAAGGGGGGTTGTCAAAGCTGTTGATGGCGTATCCTTTGAAGTTGGTGAAAAGGAAATCTTTGGCCTCGTCGGTTTAAGTGGGGCTGGGAAGACGACATTGTCTCGGATGATAGCCGGTATCACGCCAGCAACAGAAGGAAAAGTTTTGATCAGAATTGGCGACGATTGGGTTGACATGGTAGAATCTGGACCAATGGGAAAGGGTCGCGCAACTCCCTATATAGGCGTGCTACATCAGGAATACAGCCTCTATCCTTTTCATACGGTACTTCAGAATCTTACGGTATGCATCGGCATGAAGATGCCAGCGGAACTCGCGAAGATGAAGGCCATTCAAGTGCTGGCCGGCGTAGGCTTTGACCAGAAAGAGATTGACCGGCTACTTAAATCATATCCAGAATCGTTGAGCGTTGGGGAGAAACAAAGGATTGCACTAGCTCAGGTGTTAATCAGAGAACCGAGGATTGTCATCCTTGATGAACCTACAGGGACGATGGATCCGATTACGAAAATTTCCGTCGCTAAATCAGTTCTCAGCGCAAGGAAGGAACTAGGCGAGACTTTCCTTATCGTCAGCCATGATATGGACTTTGTTGTCAATTGCTGTGACCGAGCGGCATTCATGAGGAATGGCAAGATCGTCGCCCTTGGCGATCCCAAGGACATAGTTGCGGAATTTGGTGATCTCGGGGAAGAGATGCTGGCTCATGGCGGTGTTGAGGCTTGAAAGAGAGGATCGGACGTCATACTAAGTTCGTAGAGTGTAGGGAGTCAAGAGGATTGGGTGTCGGTGGCGGTCTCGCACAGAGGGCGACGATTTCGGAAAGTGGCAGGGATGTCGTAGCAGTCGCCATGGGACCAGGCAAGAGACATATCACAAAACCAGTTTGCGAGATAACATATGCACTGAGGGAAGAGGGCATAGACACAAGTGTCATTGTGATCAACGCTGGTTCGGGTGTGCCGGCAGATGCCCCCGACGTGAGCACAGGATCGATCTTCGGATTGGATCCCATAGAGGTCGAGCGAATCCAGCAATTCAAATTAGTCCTCATACATCTTGGAAATGTGCGGAACCATATCATTTACAAAGCGCGCTTAATCCTCCGCAATGTCAATCTTCCAGCGGTCATTGTCTGTCAAGCCCCAGTTGACTTTGAGGATTTTGCGAGAATCGGTGTCAAGACACGCCTCGTCATGCCAACGAAGGAGAACATTGCGACGAAGGGGAAGATTGTTGATATCGTTACTGGCGTAATCCGGGGTGTCACATGTCCCCAGGCAAAACTTGATGAAATCGTTTCAAAGGTTAAAAGAAATCTTGAGGGGAGGAGGGTGCCTCCGACGTCCCCCTTTTCAATTGGGACACGGGCCTCTCTGGGTCTTGAAAAGACATGAGTCTATTAAGGTTGATCCTCCACGATGTCAAATCCTACGAGATGCGTCCAATGTTTTGATTCAAGATAACCTTTCGCGTACCTTACGAAGAAATCCGATAGGGTGGAGATACTGCCCGAGGTCACTCTCGTTATTCCCTCGATCCCATCAAGACCGTGAAACTCAATCTCCGGGATTAAGAAATACGGTTCGCCTACGATTTCGATATCTGAGTACAGCACAAAATCGTCGCTGAGAAAGCATACATCTTCTCTGTCTTTAAGTTTCGCCAGCCTATCTTTGGACACGTATTCACCTAAAATTTGTCCTTTTTGATCGACGAGGTAGATTGTATGGTCCGATGCTACCTCTGGAATGCTGACCTTGTTTATAATCATGATAAAAGATACATCTCGATTGAGTGCTTCCCATACCCCCTTATTAACAAAGGGCATCAAACCACCGACTGCACCATTCTCCTCCGCTTTCTTTTCAAGGGCGATGATGTTTTCCTTAAATTCATTGTCGAGAAAGACCATATCAACAACGCCAGGTATTCCTCGGATTTTTCGTTCTACCCTCTCAAGGATTATATTTCTATCGTTCATTTGATCGGTCCTTAAATCTGTAATCCCTCATACCATTATAATTGTTACACGCTTTTTCCCGCGCGAATCAAGTATCTCCTGCTGGAAATGCTGCAAACCGATTTATGAAGTGAAAAATTATTTATTTCGGCTAGTCATGACAACGAGGACCAGATGAAAATCGTACTCAATGGTGAGGAAATCCAGATCAATGATGGATCTACGCTAGGGCAGGTCTTAAATAGAGAGATCTATGAAACTGGATCGATCGTTGCAATCATCCGGCCTTCTAAGATCTTGCGGGAAGAAACAAGAGATTTCTCGATAAAAACAACGAAGGGAGAAATGGTTCTTCATCTGAATGATTCGGAATGCGCCTCCCTTTTCCAGGAAATTTTCGGACATATTGCTGGCAAAAATATCCGGTGGAAGACGTCAAAGGTGATTGCAATTGGTTCATTTCCTACCTCACTGCCCGTTGATAGATCACCTTGCCGGTACTCAAAGTTCGACTGTTTCTTTGCCCTAGGTGGTTTTGATAACAGGACGAGTTATTTGATGGTCTCGCGTGAGGACCACGAGGGGGTTTACGGAACTAGGGCTGGTCTCGTAGGTAGGATCACCCGCGGTAGGCATTTGCTCGATCACTTAGAGGAAGGCGACAGGATCCTCAGCGTCGACCCTGTCTTCGTCGAGAAGAGTGAACATGATGTCATCGTTACGAGCGATCTTGATTTCAGACTTGAAGATGGAATGATGGTCGAAAGTTACGTTCATGTTCTTTTGAATCGGAATTCACCTGTGAGCGCCGAGCATTTCTTGGTTCTCACAGAAAGAGGCGTCCTTCCGATCACTGAGACGACGTTCACATATGCGGCGTGTTCAACAAGAATGAACGTGTCCCTAGTACCTGAGGACTCAGCGATCAGGGATGCTGATACTGTTACAGTTCGCCATGAGGGAACTGGTACGGGGCGCATTTATTTTTACAAGATAAGGAGGCAGATCTTACCTGCTCATAATCTTGTCGGAACGATTAAGAAAGGAAGAAATCTCATACGGGCTGTTAAAGCTGGATCGAAAATTACAATCACTACAGAACCAAAAAGAATCCTCACCATTGGGTTGACACAATCTGCTGGGGAGGAATTCTTAGCTAAGAGGGGATTTAAGCAGGTCAGAACTGGCGACACATCGGACGATGCGATCATCGTGGAACAGGAGCCAGAGCTGACAATGGAGGTTATATCAGAAAAAGAAGTTGAAACCTTTGGGATTCCTCCTGAGAAACTTCATGAAATCGAGCTTTACGACACTCTCTCTCCGAAAACGGCCTACTACATCCGGAAGATGACGGGTCTTGATCACAAGCCGATCGGGACAATGAAGGTCCACTTCACTTATGAGGGACTGCCTATGGTCACATTCGAGGGCAATCCAAGGGAAGCAGCTGATCTAGTCCCAGAAGCGACTTTTGATGCAGTCTCAGCAAGAGGTGATTTGGGTGTCACCAATATGTCAAGGCCGCACCGCGGCCTCATTGGTATTAGACTCCAGGAAAGTGATGAGTTTGGCCCGACGGGAGAAGAGCGTTACGGAACAAATCTTGCCGGCAAGCTCGTTAGTGACTTAGATAGACTAATGCACGGGATAAAAGATGGCGATATCGTTTATTTCAGGGAGAGAAAGGGAGAGAAAAGGAAGATAACTAGACGACGAAAAAAGGGGAATTAGTGTGAGCGAAAAAAATGAAACAAGGATGATTGTCATCGCACCCAGTTCTGAGATAACACCAGATCAAATTGTTCGATTTTTGCTCAGCCTTGGAAAGAATATCACAGTAAAGGAAACTTGTTATGGCGCAATGATCGAAGGGAAAAAAGAAGATGTACAACTGGCGATTCGTGAAGTAAGGAAGCTTGACCCCAACCGCATCTATTCAAAGTTGAGAGGATTTCCCGTTGGCGACCAGCGCCGGTGCAGGGCACTTCATGGCTCAAGGCCTGGGTTTACGCAGCTTGAGAAGGAATGGGAAATGTTGTCACTCATAGAGAAAGGTCTGTGTGCAGCGGAGAGGAATGAGAGAGTATCTGAAAGAAAAAAGAAAGGAAGACTGTCGGTGGACGCTTTCAAGCGGATCGTTGAGGAGGTGATTAGATGAAAGTATTTATCATGCCTCCAAATAGCCTCATACTTTTTGATCTCGTCGAGCGTTTTGGACACGAACCACTGAGTGCTATGAAAGCAATTGCAGAAAAGGTCACAGATCTGGAGATTGATTCCCCCCCAGTCAATGTCACATCTGAAGACGTGAAGAAAGGTCTCAAGTACGCGGGCATTGAGGTTCCTTCGGGAATCAGAGGTCGTCTTGCATTGTGGGGACCTTTGATTGACGAGGCCGAAGCCGCCATTATCATGGAGGATGCTCCATACTACTTCGGTTGTGTTGGGTGTCACCGGACAAACGAAATGGTGAAGTACTTATTGCGCAAAAAGGGGATCCCTATCCTTGAAATTCCTTATCCCACTGATGAAGAAGAAGCGAAACTCATGGTCATCAAAATTAAAGAATTCCTGGAGGGGCTGAAATGATAAAGATCGCGCAGCTTTCGTGCGGAACAGAATATAGCGGTGTGCAAGCGGAAATCGAAAAGGCTGCGAGTATCGTCGGCGCAAAGATGGTCGCTCCAGATGTTGATCTTAAGGATATCGATTCTGCTGTCGAGGAATTCGGTTTTTCACCATCAAGCCCCCAACTCAGGATGATGATCGCCAGAGCAGTACAGCTCGCTCACCGGAGATACGACGCCGATGCCGTTTTTATCGCAAGCTGCTTTCGATGCGCTGAGGGAGCACTGGTCAGAAACGAGGTACGGCGGTACATACAAAATCATACGAGACTACCTGTTGTAACTTATTCCTTCACGGAAAGAACGAAATCTGGCCAGCTGTTGACGCGCATGGAAGCACTGGTAACTATCGTTACTCGAAAGGACTTGCTCGCCAGGGAAAGGCAAGTTGGATTGACCGTTGGTATCGATTCGGGTTCAACGACCACGAAGGCAATGGTCATAAGAGATAACGAGGTTATCGGGAAATACTGGCTCCCAACAGGCGAGGTCATCGCTTCGGCAGAGGAAGCGCTCGAAAAAGCCCTAGAGGAGGCAGGTGTGAAGTTAAGCGAAGTTGAGGCTATCGGTGTGACTGGTTACGGTCGATATATCATTGGAAAGAAATTGAAAGCGAAACTCGTTCAAGAAGAATTGACAGTCAATTCAAAGGGTGCTGTTTGGCTGGCAGACAGGCAAAAGGGAGAGGCAACGATAATCGATATTGGAGGAATGGACAACAAAGCTATCACCGTCCGCGACGGAATTCCTGATAACTTCACTATGGGCGGTATATGCGCAGGTGCGTCGGGAAGATTTCTCGAAATCGTGGCGAAAAGACTCAAAGTAGATATTACGGAGCTTGGAAAACTCGCGGATGCAGGTAACTACAAAAAAATCAACATGAATTCATACTGCTCGATTTTTGGAATACAGGACCTTGTTACTTCGCTGGCTGAGGGCAATTCGATCGAGGATGTTGCCTCTGCCGCATGCCACAGTGTTGCGGAACAGATCTATGAACAACAATTGCAGGAGATTGATATCAGACAACCAGTTATTCAAGTAGGGGGAACATCACTTATCAGTGGTATGGTGACGGCGATGAAGGATATACTCGGCCAGGAACCCATCGTTCCTAAAAATTCCCAGTATATCGGATCGGCCGGTGCGGCGTTGCTCGCATCAGGGTTCCTCGAGGGTTGAACAATGATAGTCAAAGTGGAAGGACCTGAAGAGTTTGGAAATGAGAGTTATGTGGAGTTGTTTAACAGCATCCTTCTCGATATAGGCATCACGAGACATGTGGAGGCAGTGAGATTTGTCATCAGACCATCAGATCCCCTCTTCCTCATTTCGGTGAAGACGAGGAAAGCAGCCGGCAAAATTCGAATTAATGAGATTGCCGAGATCTCTCAAAGCAAGGAGGGAACCTACATTAACATCACCGATGAGAACTATGCGCCTTCGCTAATGTCGTTGCTTTGGCAACTCTACGGAAGGGAACGAATCGAGCAGCTTTCAAGACTTGAAATTTTCTGTAAAGGAATTGATGAAAAGGAGATTTCAGAAATCGCGATTGATCGCGGGGAGGAGTTGAGGAAGAAGGTCCTCGATGCCCTGTGGAGGGTATTGCCAGAAGGTTTCAAGATCCGATATGATCTTTCTTCGGAAAACGTCATCACGATTTTGGCAACAGAATATGAAATGAAAGAGGAATGGAAGCGGCTGGCTGAAAAGGCTCACGCTGATATGGAGGCCCTTGATGTACAAAGTGCTTCTCTTTGATGGTGGCGTCTACCGTGTGAATGAGCTTTATGAGCTCGTCGAGGATGTTGGCGGTTTCATCATCCAGAAGACCCAGACACATGTGCAGATATTGGTCACTCTCGCGATTCCGGAGGAAGAAAAAGATGTCATTGAAAGAAAGTCTCAGGAGCTCGGAGCAAAATTGACGGAAATTCCCCTGGGTGGGACGGAGATCGCCGTCGTGGCACCGACGCTCGGACGGCATCACATGCCTCATCCTGTCTGCGACATCGCCGAGCACCTTCGTAGATATGGAGCGATCACCGTCGTCATGGGCCTTGCCCGCGGAAAAGGTAGAAAATCAGCGCAGATTAGCGCCGAAGAAAAGGCGTTAATCAATGAGTATGATGCGGCTGTTTTTGTCCTAGGTAACTTTGAGGACTGTATTAAGACGGAGAAGGTACGCCTTTTCGAGGACATTAAGGTGCCAGTTGTCGTTGCGTGCGGTCCGTCGATTGATGCTCTCCCAAATTGCAAGGCCATTGTATCTGGTGTCTGTAGAAGAGTTGAGCGAATGAGACGTGCCGAGGACATCGCGAAGCTCGAGGAAGTCGCTGAAAAAGTTAGCAAGGTGATTGAAGAACGGAGGAGGATCATCGATGAAGACCCGCTATTTGTCCATCCAGCTGAGGTGAGACAGCGTATCGAAACGCTACCAGTCGTACAAAAGAGTCTGAGGCCGGCGCCGATCGTTCTACATCTCGATGGATTAAGAGTGAAAATACCTTATTATGAATGGAAAGATCAGCTGGAGTCGATTGAAGTCTACGGACGCAAACTTAGAGAGATCGCCGAGCTTTCGGATTCAAGACTCGACGGAAGCACATTGATCAGAATCTATAGCGCATCAAAAGTCGAATCGATGAATCAACTCGGATCAGTGAATTCGTTGGGCGATCGATCAGCCGCTTCTGCGAAAGAATAATTACAGTGGCCTCTTATGCTCATATCAATTATGATCTAATTCATGTTTTTTGGGGGCTAACAATGGTAGCCGAAGAGGAAAAAAAGATGGAGATTCCCGATCCCATAAGGCAATCTCTTGAGGAGATAGGCGGTTTGGAGGGCATTTCATCTTCACTCCCCTCTGATGAAGAAATCTTGCGAGTGAGCAAAACATTTCACGCAATATCCGATCCTCTGCGCGTAAAAATCCTTCTCATACTCCGAAAACAACCTCTTTGTGTTTGTTTGATCAAAGCGCTCACTTCGGTTCAAGATTCTAAGCTTTCATATCATTTAGCTATTCTGAAAGATGCTGGCCTTATCATCGGAAAACAAGAGGCAAACTGGATTATCTACAGCGTGACTGAATTCGGGGAGAAATTACTGTCAGCACTTCCTTCAATTTTTCACGAAGAAGCCGATCTAAATCGATCAAGAGAGTGAGTCATGGAGAATGTCCAGACCGGGGCATATATTCTGATCGTCAAACTCCCGAAAACCAGCGAAATCTCCATAGGTCGACTCGGGAGGTTCAATTTCAAAAAAGGGCTTTACGCTTACGTTGGTTCCGCGATGAACGGTCTATACCCCCGCGTCACGCGTCATTTCTCAAAAACAAAAAAGAAGCATTGGCACATCGATTACCTTCTAGAATACGGCGCTCCCATTGAGGCCATTCTTATCCCTTCACCAGTAAGAATAGAATGTGAGATCAACGCCTATCTACAGAGAATTATTGATTCTAGACCATTTTTGGAAGGGTTTGGCTCATCCGATTGTGATTGTTTTTCCCACTTGCATAAGATCACTGGAAGAATGCTTATGCATATCAAAGAAATCGCCAGAGAGAATAATTGGCTTTCGTACACTTGGGTTAGAGAGTCAGAGCAAGTTCCTAGGCAGTGAGATTCGGTGTCATTTGTAGTATTGTTAATATCTCATAGTAGCTATTTATCCCTATAATCGACCAGCAGAAAGGAGCGATTTTAATGCTGACGCCAAAGATCGAGCGTCTCGAGAAGAAAATAAAAGAGATCAATGCAATCAAAAGTGAGTATCGTGCAGAGATCGATGAGGCTTTTCGAAAATTTAAAGACAGAAAAATTGGGAAAGAAGATTATGAGAGGATCAGACAGAAGAATGAGCAGAAGATTGAAAAACTAAATGAGAAAATTAAAGAGATCAGGTCGCTCATAAGATCGATGAGAGAGTCTTGATAATTCGGCGACAATTTCAGCTAGCTTATTTTAATCCATTCCTTTGGGAATTCAATCGGATCGAAGTGTGAAAAAACTATTTATCGTTATATCTGAATTGACATATCGCTATTCGTGGCGATCGATATGTTAATTGATTCTTATGGGCGTCAACTGACAAATTTGAGGATTTCCGTGACTCAAAGGTGCAATCTCAATTGCCTTTACTGCCACAGAGAGGGCGAGAGATCAAGTGGAGATGAGATGTCTCCAAATGAAGTTGCTCGGATAGCGACGATCGCCTCGCTATTGGGAATGAATAAGTTAAAGATCACCGGTGGTGAACCACTTATTAGGGACGATCTTGTTGAGATCGTCTCGAAATGTGCCAATAAGTTTGAAGAAATCTCAATGACGACAAACGGAACGCTCCTCGCGGATTATTCTGAGGCTCTAAAAGCTGTTGGGTTAAAGCGAGTGAATGTGAGTCTTGATACACTCGACCACGAGAAATATAGAATGATCACTGGTAGCGATGTATTAGACGATGTGATCGATGGCATTGAAAAAGCGATAAGTGCAGGGCTCACTCCTCTCAAGATCAATATGGTAGTTATGAAAGGGATTAATGAAAATGAAATTGACGACATGATTCAGTTCTCAAAAAAAGTCGGTGGAATTCTGCAGCTCATCGAACTCGAAACCCAAAAGGAAAGAATTAACGAGGGTTTTTATGCGGATCACCACTGTGATCTGACAAAGATCGAGAGTTATTTGGAATCCAGAGCATTAAAGATCGTTTCAAGGAGCTTGCATAATCGAAAGAAATATTATCTCCCAGAAGAAGTGGAAATAGTCAGACCGATGCACAATAGCAGTTTTTGCGCAAATTGCCACCGCTTACGTGTGACGTCTAGTGGACATCTAAAGCCGTGTCTTTTGAGCGAAAATGGAAGCGTCGATATCCTATCTGCGATCAGGAGAAATGCATCGGAAGCAGAATTGATCAACTTATTCAAGGTTGCAGTGAGTGCTAGAGAGCCTTACTGGAGGTGATTCCCTGATCATCGGGATAGTCGGCAAATCGGGCACAGGTAAAACATCTTTAATCGAGTCGCTTCTAAGAGAGTTGACTGCCCGTTCTTTGAAGGTCTCTTCGATCAAGCACGTTCATGATGGCAATGTGCTTATACCAGCAGGGAAAGACACAACACGTCATCTTCTCGCTGGGAGTGACCCTGTCATTGGGATTTCATCAAATGAATCAGTTATTTATTTTAATGATCCGTATTCCCTGGACGACGCGTTGTCCCTCTTGAAGAAAATTGCTTCACCCGATGTCATCATTGTTGAGGGATTCAAGCAGTCTAACATTCCCAAAGTTGTCATCGGTGACGCGGAGGTCAATGGACCGGTCCTCCTCCGCTGCGCGGAACCGGAAGAATGTATTCAGGATTGTATAAGCTTGATTGAAAAGGGAGTAAGGAAGGAGCGCATCCTAGAAAAACTCCCGGGGCTGAACTGCAAGAAATGCGGTTTTAATGGATGCGAAGATCTAGCAAATGCCATTATTGACGGAGTTGAAGATCTCTCTAAATGCAAAAATATTGGCGATGCAAGGGTGAAGGTTTTTGTAAACGGGGACGAAATCCCGATAAATAAATTCGTATCTGAACTCGTAAGTAACGTGGTAAGCGGTCTGGTCAAGTCATTAAAGAACGTCAGTGATCCCGAATCCATCAGGATCTCAGTTGATTTTCCAAGACATATTGAGGAATAATGATTGGACATGATGTATATTTCGTACGGCCTCCCATGATTTACTGCTCAATTCATCCTTTCTCGCATGCGTTGATTCATTTTTTGATCCATGATGTGTTCTTTTATCTGATTTGAAAAAAATGAATCAATAATCTATATATAGGACTGGGTAACTATATTTAATAATTGGGGCAGAAAGAAGCCGGTAAGACCACCTAGACATTCCCCATTGGATGGGAATGGATCGCAGATTCGTCCGCGGAGAAATGCCGCAGTTTGAATCAATCCCTCTTAGAGGTTCGATACAAACTTTCTCGCGAGCCTGGCTGAGCGTCTCGAGACGCGGTTAAGGGCCCGAGGTGGACGATTTGTCGGCCGCCCGCGAGGTCATGAGGTCATTTTGTGGAATGACCGGCCCCGGGCCGCCGGTGGCTGTTTCGGCTTCCTGCAAACCCCATTATATTGTACAGGTCTTCTTTTATTGATAAGTCTCGTTGCATGTATTCTAATTGAACACGCAATTCGATTCATGTAGATCGAGTTATTAGAGTGAAAAATCGCGTCTATAATGAACTCTTTTCGCCCTTCACGGACAATTCTTTTTTTTACGTGATTATATCGATTTTAAATGGAAACATAACTTGCTGATTATGCCACAATATAAAACACGTAAATCAACAAATTTGCGGAGACAACTTATAAATACACCGCCATGCGTATAAAAATTGCCCAAAGGCGGAATGCACCTGGGGAAAACGGATCGATTACATCGTCTTTGGACGGTGTAAAGACGTCCGGGATCCATTTGCGGCTTAAGCCGCGATCCGCGCGTCATAACCAGTTGCCATGGAAACTGGAATGAGCTGCGGATTCGCCAACGGCCCTCTGTCCTCCAAAAGAGGATGGACACCGTGGTAGGAATGGACGCTCGAATGTGAGCATCTATGACTGCTTTGCGGAGCAGTTATGGAATGCAGCAAACGAGTTGACGCCCAGTGCACCGTAATCTTTGGGCATCGAATTTTTTGCACTGTCGCATGGTGGATTTGCTATCATTTATGAGTGGTCATTTGGACAGTACAGATTCCCTCGATTCTAATAGACTTCGAAATGATCGACTGTCGTGTGATAGATTTAAAATAGCACGAGGAATTATCGCCTGAAGAACTCAGTAGTCCATGCCTTGGAGGAGATAAAATGGATCCAGCGAAGGATGCAAAGACGAGCACCTTGCCTGCGTATATTAAAAGGCTCGAGGAGGCGCTAGGAAAGGAGAATGTCAAAACAAGTGAATTTGAAAGACTTCTCTATAGTCATGACCTCGCTCCACTTCCTAAGGAAGCACAACTGGCTTTCAAGAACATTCCAGATGTTGTTGTAAGGCCCAGATCAACAGAAGATGTCCAAAAGATTGTGAAAATTGCTGCTGAAGAAAACGTACCAATCACACCTCGTGGCAGTTCGACTTGGGGTCTAGGCGGAAGTATCCCAGCTTTTGGCGGGATCTTAATCGACATGAGCGGAGGGATGAACAAGATTCTTAAGATCGATAAAGAAAATCTCTGTGTTACCGCCGAGGCAGGGGCTACGTGGAAGCAGGTTTACGAGGCTTGCTTGAGTAAAGGTCTCCTCCTCGGTTCGTACCCAAGCAGCTTTCCAAGCGCGACGCTTGCTGGGTGGATCTCTACAGGCGGTATTGGAATTGGTACTTATAAGTATGGATCTGCGGGCAATAATATCAGAAATCTGGAAGTTGTGATGCCAGATGGCGATGTTATTAACACTGGATTTGACGAAGTCTGCGATAATAGCTCTGGTTATAATCTCAATTGGCTGATGGTTGGCGCAGAGGGGACGCTCGGTGTCATCACTAAGGTGACATTCAGGCTAGTTCCCGCACCAGAAACGATGCGGCCGCTCTCCTATGCCTTCAACGATCTGGCATCAATGGGACCAGCGTTGATGGAGGTATGCCGGTCGAGGGTGGAGCCACTTCATATATCCTTTGGAGACGGAAAACATTATGAGCTCTTGAGAAAAGCCGGAAAGCATGCGCCCGAAGTTGGAAGCATGCTCAGTTTCATGCTCGAAGGCGATGCTGAAATAGTCAAGCACGAAGAGCAGGTAATTGACAAGATCATGGAGAATCATGGTGCGAAGAAAATGCCAGATGATGTAGCAACGCATGAATGGGAGGAGCGCTGCTATGAATACCGCTCAAGGGAGATTGGTATGGGTGCGATCCCAGGAGAGGTCGTCGTGCCATTAGGGAAGTTTTCAGCGATGGCGAATGATACCTACGACCTTATGGAGGAAATGAAGATGGAGGGCGCAGTCATCGGCATTATGGCTGACAGGAATACTGCGATGTTCATGCCATATTATCTTTTTGACTCTGAGAGTCTTCTAAAGAGCGTTACCTCTCTCTCATTCAACAAAAAGTATTCGGACCTTGCATTCAAGCACGGTGGACGTCCTCTCGGTTTCGGCATCTTCTTTGCATCTAATCTGAAGACAATTCGGGGAAATGGAGTGAAATACATTAAAGCAATCAAGAATGCCATTGATCAGAAAGGAATTATGAACCCGGGCAAGCTCATTGAGACGGTGACCCGACAGGGAATCCACGTCGCTCCAACACTTTTTGAGCTCGGAATGGATGCTCTTGCAGTTGCGAAAAAGATGTTGCCGAAGGATCAAGATATCGATAAAAAGGCGGAGGAATATAAGATAGAAAAAGCGGAAAAAGAAAAGAAAGGGCCTACGCATTGAGAGGCCCTTTTTATTTCACATACTTTGAAGGGTCTGCATCGAACTTTTTCTTACAACCTGGGGCGCAAAAATAGTATTTCTTGCCTCTGTATTCTGAAATCCACTTCGCGCTCTTTTCATCGACCTCCATTCCACATATTGGGTCCTTTGCCACACGATCACCTCGCCTTCCTTATTTCAGGGACATATCTCTTCAATAATAGCGCATTTGAGACAACGGAAACGGAACTCATTGCCATTGCCGCCGCCGCAATGACTGGCTGGAGCAGTATGCCGAAAAAGGGGAAGAGAATACCAGCTGCGATCGGTATCCCAGCCGTATTGTACGCAAATGCCCAAAACAGATTTTGTCGGATCTTGCTCATCGTTCTCTTGCTCAATTGAATCGCTGCGACGACGTCCAGCAAATCGTTTCTGATCAAAACAATATCGCCCGTTTCGATTGCAACATCCGTGCCACTGCCGATCGCGATGCCGATATCTGCTTGTGCCAGAGCCGGCGCGTCGTTGATACCGTCACCAACCATTCCTACGATCTTCCCCTCCTTTTGGAGTTTTGTAATCTCTTTAGCTTTGTCTTCCGGAAGAACTTCTGCCAGTACCCTATCTATTCCAAGTTTTTTCGCAATTACATTGGCAGTTCTCCAGTTGTCACCTGTTATCATCGCAACTTCGATCTTCATCTTCTTTAACTCAGCGACTGCTTCTTTCGAGGTCTCTTTCAAAACATCTGCTACGGCGATCAAGCCGATGACTGTTCCGTTGAGTGCGAGGATCATCACAGTTTTTCCTTCATCCTCGATCCTTTGCATCGAGTCCTCGATCCCCGATATATCGATTTGCGCACTTTTCATTAGGCTCCTGTTCCCAAAGAGAATCTTTGATCCACGAAAACCCACGACAACCCCTTTTCCAGGTAAAGTCTCGAATTCATCCGCGTCGGGCACTTCGATTCCCATTTCCTTTGCGTGCCGGATAATCGCCTCTCCAAGGGGATGCTCTGATCCCTTCTCTGCAATTGCAGCGTACCTTATGATCTCTTCCTCCCCCTGTGAAAAAGAGATCACGTCGGTTACCTCTGGTTCTCCCTTTGTGAGAGTACCTGTCTTATCGAAAACAATTGTATTGATCCTACCAGCCAATTCTAGGGCTTCGCCATTCTTGATCAGTATTCCAAACTCAGCACCTTTTCCTGTTCCTACCATAATGGCAGTTGGTGTTGCAAGCCCGAGTGCACAGGGACAAGCAATCACGAGGATTGTAATGAAAATTGAAAGGGAAAAGATGAAGCGTGGTTCGGCGATCTCGAATACGTCGTATCCGATGAAATACCATAGGAGTGCACTAACAAGGGCAATGACAATAACCGCGGGGACAAAATAGGCAGAAACGCGATCAGCAATACGTTGGATTGGTGCCTTGGAACCCTGTGCTTCCTCGACGAGCCTGACGATCTGTGCAAGTACTGTGTCCTTTCCGACTCGCGTAGCGCGCACCTTGAGCAACCCATTTTTGTTGATCGAACCGCCGATAACCTCGGAGCCCACCTCCTTCTCAACTGGAATGCTCTCACCTGAAATCATCGATTCGTCGACAGAAGAGTGCCCATCGATAACAATCCCATCCGTTGCGATCGTCTCCCCTGGCCTCACAACAAAAATATTGCCTATTTCGAGTTCATCAATCGGTATCTCGACCTCTTGGCCGTTTTGGAGAACACGGGCGGTCTTGGCCTGGAGATTCATCAATTTTCTAATAGCTTCTGATGTTTTCCCTTTCGCCCTCGCCTCCAAGTACTTTCCCAAAAGTATTAGAGAAATAATGAGGGCTGATGTGTCGAAATACACATGTTCGAACGATATGATTGAGGGGAAAAAGACGACAGCCGTACTGTAAAAATAAGCGGCTGATGTGCCAATGGCGATAAGAGTATCCATGTTTGCCCTCTTATTGCGCAGAGCCTTGTAGCTTCCGATATAGAATTGATAGCCTGCAACAAACTGCACTGGCGTTGCCAGAAGGAACAGGACGATGTTACCGATTTTCATCATTTCCTCAGTGACTTTGATTAGAGAAAAATCAAGAACCATTGTGAGGACAAATGTAGGAATACTCAGAGAAAGGCTGAAGATGAGCAGATTCTTCTGTCTCCTCATCTCTTTCTGCCTAGCCAACTTCTCCTCATCAATAGTTTCCGCTTCAAGAACATCATAGCCTGCCTCCCTGATCGCTCTTTTGATGTCCGAGAGCTTTACGAGATTAGGATCATATTGTATTCTTGCCTTTTCACTTGCCAGATTGACAACTGCGCTGTTCACCCCTTCGATGCGATTTAACGCAGTCTCGATTGTCTCGGCGCAGGTGGCACACGTCATTCCAGATATCGAAAGGGTCACATCGTTGAGTACGATATCGTAGCCAGCTGCTTTAACAGCCTTCTTCATCTCATCGATTTGAACCTTCTTGGGGTCGTAGACTACGGTCGCCTTTTCTGCTGCGAGATTGACTGAAGCGGATTCAACGCCAGGTAATCCGGATAGGGTATGTTCAATTGTCTGTGCACAGGTCGCGCAAGTCATTCCGATAATGGGTAATGTGGCCTTTTTCTTTTGTTCGTCTTTTCCAGCAGCTGGGGGTTGCTCGTGCCTGTGGTCGTCTTTCATAATGATTAACAATCATAAAAGGACAACAGAAACCATATTAACTTTATTCCGAAAAAACGGGTAACCTCCTGATTTGTAGTTTATTCTATGTATATGTTCATCGAAAAGCCAATATGTCTTTCATTTGAGCGTGATTTATTCTAAACTACCTTTTGAATTCAAAAAGAATATAGCGAAGGAAGACTCCCTTACATTACAATAGAACTTAGTGTCAGCAAGTCTAGAGCCATTCAAGAAAATAGTCGACTGTTTTTTGGCAATTAGCTAAGTGAGGTAAGATAGGTGTTCCGACATCCAGTCATAAAATCATGGGTATAGAGAATCTCAGAATGATCCGGAAATACCGATCGACTCTGGATGCCGGAAGGCTCAGCGAGCTCATAGCCGTTGTAGTCCACAAAGCAAAACCCTCTGAGTGTGACTCTATCTCGTGGTGATTCCCGAATGATGAGAATATAAGGGAGCTCTTCATAATGGGCAACAGCTATGTCCATGTGATCTATGAATTTGACAACCCTCATCTCGTCAATGATTTTATCAACTGTGTCGGGAGCTCCCTAGGCTTATTGAATGTGGAATTTCATATATTGTTCAGATCGCAAATGAAAACCAGATGGCGATTGTCGGCCAAAACCCTAGAATTGTCTTCTAATGTCAAACATGCAAGAAGAGTGTTCAGAGCGAATATATTCGGATCAAATGCGACAGAAGATAGCATTGCTTCTGTAACAACGCTTGCGCGCAGCGGTTTTCCAAGTAAATTGATTAAATTCAAGGTGAAGCGTTAAAGTTTGGCAATTCACTATTTCACTGCGACGATCAGGTCGATTTCTACCCTCGCACCCATAGCGAGATTTGAAACTTCCACTGTGGCTCTTGATGGCGGAGCATTCGGGAAAAATTCTTTGTAGACTTCATTCATTTCCTTAAAATATTCGAGGCTTGTCAAATAAACTGTCGCCCGTACGGCATTTTCGAGTGAGGATCCCGCTGCTTCCACAACTGCTTTCAAGTTCTTGAGAACCTGTCTCGTTTCATCGGCAATACTTGATCTAACAAGCTGATTCGTCTCAGGATCAATGCCGACCTGACCAGAGCAAAAAATAAAACCGCCTGAAATAACTGCCTGGGAGTAAGGTCCAATTGGCTTTGGAGCACGATCGGTGCTTACTATCTCTTTCATGAGTGATAATCGCTTTTTTCTGCTAAAGAGATTTTTCTATTGCATCATTTTTGCGTCAGCGATATCGTCTGTGAAGCCAAGGACTCTTGGAAGTTCAGCAACACTTCTAATGACAATGCTACACCCTTTTGATTTCCACGTTTCGTCATCATATTTCCCTGATGAAATTCCGATGAAATTCGATTTCGCGTCAATAGCGCACGCCAGATCTAGAGGATGATCTCCGATCATTACACATTCCGATGCGTCAACACCGAGTCTAGTCGCTATTCTCTTTAGAGCGATACCATTTGGTTTAGCCTCGTCGATAGGGAAATCATCCCTGCAGATGATTGCGTCAAATTCTTCAGCGGAAAGACCGACGACATTGAACGCCTTCATCACATACACTCTCGAACCTCTTGTTAGGATACCTACCTTGTATCCATTTTCTCTCAGAAATTTGATTACTGGCTTCACACCATCAATTAACGTTGTGTTCTCAACATTTCTCAATTCCGCCTTCAAAAGCACCTCATCAATGACCCGGTTCAATTCTTCCAGGAGGAGGGTTTTACCACACTTCTCGCATACATCTTTCACACGGGCCAGGCTTTGATATATAGTATCGCTAGTCGATATTGCGTTAGGTTCTATTCCTCTGTTGACAAGTGCGGAAAAAAATTCCTTCTTCATTGCATCGAAATCGATTGCACTGTTAACCAGCGTGCCATCGAAGTCGAAAATAATGGCCTTCACCCGTTCCAAATTCATCGATTCACCAATTAGCCACCACATTTGGTGATGCGCATAAATTTCTTAAACTCAGCGATCACATCTTGAAATTCATCACCAGATTGGTTATATCAAATCGTAGCACTTACGTCAGGTTGACCCGAGGACTCAGAACTCCTCAATGACCGTCAGAGTCTCAGTGTGTACAACACCTGGTAATGCTCCAATTTTATACAGAACGACCCTTCCCAATGCTTCTACGCTCTCACCTTCTATCTTCGCAATGAGGTCATAATCGCCGAAAAGCGGGTATACCTCAACGACTTCATTCATTCTTTTCAGTTCGGAATATATTTGATGATCCTTCTGAGGTGCTGTGATAATCAAAACATATGCGATGGCCATTGCAAACACCAGCAACGGTATATTGGCATGCCATTACTTATCAATATCGATCTTCCATCAAATGCAAAGAAGAGCCTGTATTATCATTCAGTTCTCGAAAAATCACCTCACTCCCTTATACCACTCTGCAGTCTTCTTAATACCTTCTTCGAGACTTGTTTTCGGTGCAAACCCTAGGTCTTCCTGAGCTCTCCTGCAATCAGGTTTGGGTTGATCGGTTCCAAATAATCTCACGACAAAAGGCGAAATGACGACGCTGCGATCGTCCCCAGTTAATCTCACTTTCAATTGGTTGAGTTTTGCAAAAAACATTGAGAATGTGTAACTGTAGTATCGGTAGTCTGGAATCTTTCCAAGTTCTTTCGCGATTAGGTCATATATTCGTTTAAGTGTCGCTCTATCCGGGCCATCTAGATCATACGCATTTCCAGAAATTCCTGATCGTTCTGATGCGTTAACAAATGCCTCAACTAGGTCTGCAACATAAATCAGCGGAAATCTGGCATTACCATCACCAACTATGGCCGTTTCACCCTCATCGACGGCTTTAAACCAGTAGTATGATGCAGTATAATCTCTCGGTCCATAAATAACTCCAGGTCTTAGAGCAACTCCCTCAATGTTTAATTCTGCACATTTCTTAAAAAAAACTATTTCCGCTTCGGCCTTAGAGCGGCAGTAATTGTCCTTTATTTTTGAAGGATTCAACTCTTTGCTCCCGTCGTTACCGATTTCTCCGCGCGTCCCATAAACGCCAAGCGAGCTCGCGTACACAATTCTCTTCACACCGTTCTTCGCTGCGGCGATTGTGATGTTCTTGGTTCCCATGACGTTCGTTTCATATAACTCGCCGTACGGTGCGATATGTTTGACTGAACCAGCACAATGGAAAATTGTGTCGACATCAGCGACAGCTGTCATAATGCTATCGACATTATGGAGGTCTCCATAGACGACCTCGACGGGAAGGTGTCTAACTGCAGATAGGTTGCTGGTCTTCCTTGCAAGAATTTTCACATGTTCGCCTCGTTGGCAAAGTTTTTCAACGACGTGACTTCCGAGAAATCCCGATGCTCCGGTTACTAGGCTAGTCATGTTGCGAACCGGATACCATTATCGGAATAAAATAAGTTTCCATGTCCGAGAAGGAATTAATGAGGAATTTACACGGTTGGTCGTTTTTTTTGATTTTTTGATATTTAAAATTAACGGTAGCATGCTCAAGCACCCTTTTTATATTTTTTTGTCGAACCCATAAGATAACAATTTTGGAGGTAATAAGAATGAAAAAGAGAGTTGTTGCGATTGCCGCCACCGTCGCCCTCTTTTTGGCAGCATTTGGAGTCGTGTTCTCGGCATTTATTCCTTTGGGCATCCCAGGGAACGACCCTCATAAGATCATGTCGGGGAGTAATCTAGGAATCCCTGGCAATGACCCACACAGTTGGGTCAATGGTTCGAATGGATCTGGAGCCATTTCAGGTGTATACGCATATAGGATTCCTGGCAATGACCCACACAGCTGGGAACCCCTTCTGGGTGTCCAGATATTGGGAATTCCTGGCAATGACCCACATTGATTCTCGCATCTTCCCTGAATTTCCTCCCTTTTTTTCTTATTAAAATGATTAAGCAGGCAGATTGGATTCAGAGTTTAAATCATTAGTAGTATTTTCTGGCAATAGATCCATTGTTGCTTCAATTTCTTTCTTGAGGTTTTCATAACCGTGGGTATTAGCTAATTGGAAAGCCTCGTTAAGGAGTGCCCTCGCCTGCAAATATTCTCCATTCTCGATGAATACGTGGCCGACTTCAAAAAGCCAATGACTGAGTTTTAGAGGCACATTTAGTGATCTCAGGGACTCGAGGGCCTTTTCAAAATGGTCTTTTGCCCATTCCCAATTTTTCCTATATGCGAATAGATAGCCCTTGTATAGATTCATCGTAGCAATCATGATCTTGTCATCCAACTTTCTGAAAATCGCAATTGCCCTATCCAAGGTTTCTTCAGCCTTGACAAAATCCTTGGTCTCAATATATAACGCTGCCGCATTTGAAAGGGAATAGCCAATTGTGTTTAAGTCTCCAGAAGATGTTGCAAGATCTATTGCCTTTTCATTCATTTGTAAGGAACGATCAAATTGTTCGGTTAGTCTGTAATCATTGCCTAGACTTGTGCAGACCTTTGCTATTTCTCTTGCATCTCCTGTTTTTTCAAGAACTTCAAGCGCCTTTTTTTTGTATTTTATTGCATTATCATAATCAAGAAGCTGGCTATAAACACGGCCAAGGCCGTAAAGCGCCTTACCAAGGCTGATATCTTCCCCAATTTCTTCAGCGATTTTCTTGGCTTTCGAAAATAGTTCGATTGCGTCACGATAGAGGCCCTTTCTTTCTGCGATTCCGCCGAGGTCGTAATAAATGATCGATAGTGCGTGCTTATCGTTGTTAAGTAAGGCTATCGAAAGGCCCTTCTCGAGGAATGGCTGAGCTTGATCAAATTGAGCTCTCTTGAGGTAGATCGATCCGATTCTTCTGCAAGTTTCCGCGATCGCGTGCCTCCCAATAACTTCCTCGTTAAATGAAAGAATTTCATTGTAGAAAATGAGAGCGTCATCCCACTCACCTTGCATTTCTCTAATTTCCCCATATATCAAGAATAGTTCGACTTTATCGTGAAGATTCATGTCAATGCGTTGAGCAATGAGTGTATCGATGAGTGGCGCGAGGTTAGAGGCATAACCTTTCGAGACTATTTCTCTTCCAAACCCAACTATGATTTGAACTGCTGTCTTCCACTCGTCTGCCATCAAACTGTGATAAAGTGCCTCGATACAAGATGGCGGAGAAGTGTCCCTCAAATATAGTCGTGCGGCCGCTCTATGATAAACCGCTTTCTGTCTGGGCGTTAGCCTGGAGTAAAAGAACTCCCTGAGGAGGTCATGCATACCGATCATTCGACCGATGGATTCTTGCAAGAGGAATTTCGAAAGGAGTTCGTCAAGTGTGTCGTGATCGACGACATAATCAGTGTATCTCATCTGCGTGGAACTCATACCAGACTCCTTCGCAATTTCTTCCTCCATAATGAAAAACGCATCAACTGGTACAGGATATCTAAATACAGAAGCGATCTCTAGGATGCGTCGCTCGGCAAGATCCAGTTTTGAATAGACTTCTTGTTCAATGAACATCCTCATGTTCTTGTCAAGAATCCCGCTCGGTTCATCGACCAACTCGAGAAAGAGCGGGTGGCCTTTTGTCGCTTTGACGAGATCATCAAGATATCGATCTGGAATCGATCTGCTCTTGAGTATTTTTATGCTACTCTCTTTGTCAAGTCCCTCAAGTGCAATCTCTTCAACAAGTCCGCTGAAGACGTCTTTCCGCGTATAGAAGTTAGGAACTTCACGGCTAGTGCACGCGACCTTGATCCCAGGGAGATGATCGATAATCCCTAAGAATGCTCTCAGGAGCTCAATGATCCTCGCATCGGCTTTATGAACGTCGTCGATAAGTATGAGCGCATTGGCATCTTTGAGGTCCGTCTCGAGTATGTGGCATATCTCGCCGATTGACGGATTTTCTGTTTGTGAGATGAATCTCTCCAACCCCTTTTTTCCCATCTGAGAAAGAAACTCGGCGAGCGGTGTTAAGAAGATCTTTTGGGTGACCCAGTCGTTCAAGCGATACCAGAAGACATTAATCTTATTCCTCACTTCTTGTGCGAATTTAGCCAGGAGCGTTGTTTTGCCGATACCTGGAATTCCATACACTACGATGACTTTGGTCCGACTGGATTCCAAGAAGTCATTCAACTTTTTCAGTTCATTTTCCCTGCCAACAAAGGTTCTGATAGTCGGTTTTCTGTCCGTGTAATCGACGAATCGTCTCTCTTCTTTAATTTTCATATTATGGAACGCCGTGCAGTCAAATCTACCCCTAATGACGCCCATCGCCAGTTCGAGAAGTGTGTAACTTTTTGGAAGAAAGATGTTGAGATTTCCAACAGATTCGTTCGTTTCATTACCGTTGAAGTCAACAACAGTGACTTCTGTTTTTTCGATTTCTTCCTTTAAGGCAAGCGCTCTTTTGAATCCCTTTGGTGTGAGAGCGTAAACGCGTCTCACACTCGGTAATCCTTTGACGTGTTTTGTTCGAATCTCCACATCACCCTGATTTGCAAGCGAGGTGACGATCTTCGAAACATTATTTCTGCCGATATTTGTGGCCGACGCGATTCCCTCCTGCGTGATCGCCCTCGGAGCTGTATCATCCTGGTGGAACTTGTGGTATGCAAGGAGGTGGAGTATGACTCTCTCATCACTGCTTAAGAGATACTTTCTGTTGCAGCGGCGCACGGAGCGATTCACAAGATATCATTAACATTAATGGAAAAAAAGTTTCGTAATAGGCGGTTGGAAATGAAAAATAGCATGCTCAAATTGGGTTTAAATATCTTCAAGATTAAAAAAAGGGAGCAGATAAGGAAATCTGAAAGGAGGACATTAAATGCCAGTCTCTGGAGAGAGGTTGCGTATATCCCTTGTTGTTGAGGGTTACCCCCGAAAGGGTTTTCATGTATTAGCTAAATTGATGGAGGGATATGAGCGCGGATTATGTATTACCCGTCTTCATCCCGAATATGTGTGTAGCAAATTCGATCTGAAGAATGTAGAATGTTACTGGCTCAGCGGGTGTAAGGGAAAGCATGTTATCTCGCCAAGATCTCTTGGTCAATTGACGAGGATAGTCAAAACGTGGCTAAAGGAGAATAGAGATACTGTTGTTTTCTTGGATGGCCTTGAATATCTCCTCATTTGGAACGACATGGGAAGGATTATTGGCGCATTAAACGAGTTAGACAGAGTACTCTCGTATTCGAATTCCACCATGTTGATCTGCATAGACCCGCTGACATTGGAACAGAAAGATCTCGAAAAGATCTCGTCGGTATTGAAAATGAATAGCGCTGAAGAACTAATCGATCGTCTTTCTAAGATACAATCTCAGCAAATCTGCGAAGCTTTGCCAATGAGCGCTGATCAAACAATCGGGGATCCACTGCAACCACGAGAATTGCACGTGATTCCATAGTAATGTCGTTAAGGTGTTCAACGAACATCTGGAGTCTCTGAAAATCGTTGAACAATGAAAGGTACTCGAGACCATCGAGGAATACGACAGCTGAGCTCTCTTTCTTTACAAATGTGGTGATCCTTTGTAACAGTCTTCCTAGCTGCTGTGGCGAAACGCTTCTCTCGCCGGGTCTCTCGCTCAACCATATCGCTTCTGCGATCTCCCCGATAATTTTCTCCCTGATAAGATCAGGGTGGAGACGAGAGATGAACATCACTTTTTTCTTTAGATTTAAAACAGATTCTGCTATCCTATGGATTTTTGTTTGCTTCTCGTCGAAAACAAGATAAGTTCTACAACTATCCAGCATGATTGTCTTATCATTTAATGATATGGTAAGGTATCCAATTCTTCCGTGGTTGGATTCCATGGATACTGCACTTTGCAGGGCTAGCACCAACCTCTTGTCGTCTATTTTTCTATTAACAAGTTTCCCCTATTTAATCGTTTATTTGATGGTCGTTTAATTGAAAGTGTGTATCATTGTAAAGACACGGTACTACTGGTGTCTATGTGAGCGTCAT
The DNA here is from genome assembly GCA_029907465.1 of Methanomassiliicoccales archaeon. Lineage (NCBI taxonomy): Archaea > Methanobacteriati > Thermoplasmatota > Thermoplasmata > Methanomassiliicoccales > Methanomassiliicoccales archaeon. The sequence goes on along the minus strand of JARYLV010000012.1, from coordinate 9,609 downwards.
CCTTGCATGCTCATTTGATACCAAACCCCATCGCAACCTATCCGCCTAGAATCGATCTATTTGTCCTGCTATTTCTTTCTTAGATACATTTTGCATGTTTAAATTGTCATGTAGATAATATCGTATGTCTTCCCGAAAATGATAAGATTCTCATGAAATTAGATCCAGAACTTGAATGAATCGTAGGGCAACACGTCGTCTTCATCGGCCGATGACATCGCCAGTATTTCACAGATCTGCCGTTTCGAGATAGTATACCGCACTCAAAGCGTATCTATAGCCCTCATAATTGTTCTTTTGTTGATGTACTCCTCCGGCTAAAGGATAATTGCTGACCAATCAATATTTCCGATACCAAGAGCTGCTCAATTCATTCCTTTTGTATCGGTAGCTCTATTATTTTTCTCGGCCCTAAACTCTCGTTTTAGACATTCCTAATAATTGCACCCCTGGCAGGATTCGCTTCCTATTCATTTGATTGAAAATTGTCCTGCCGATCGTCTTTGACGATCACTCAATTCTAATTACCACTTCAAAATCGAAGATTTTTATTGCTAAACGCTGGAAGGAAGCGCTACGTCGCAATGCTTCGATAGATCTGAACTGCAATTGAGGGGGGATTATTTCGTCGTCATTATCTCAATCGATCGATCAATTTTGAATAATGATTCGAAGTCGGCCTGGATAACTTAATCATTTTCTTTTCGACCGAGGCACCTATCCTGGTTGCAATAGGAGAACAAATGTTTGATCAACAGACACAAGTTACTGCGAACAGAATTCAGTATCCCTTTCATCTCTATAATCCTGTCAATGCTCGAACTGCGACATTGAATATTAAAGGGTAATTGCATATATCCAGACTCTTTTTGTTGCCAGATTTGTATGAGCTTTCTGAGCATCAGCTGCTTAATATGATACTTGCGTCTCCACCTATTTTCAAATTGGATATATGATAGAAAAGAAAGTGACCTTTGCATCCGATGCAAAGGCACCCAAGCATAGGTGAACAACTTCCTAGGGCTATGAGCTGTTCATTTTTCCACTGAGATATGTCGCATATCCCCCTAGATCGAGGAGCCCATGACCAGATAGATTGAAAACGATGACTTTCTCTTCTTTTTTCTCCTTTGCTTCCAGAGCAAGATCGATTGCGGCCTTGATAGCATGATTTGTTTCTGGAGCTGGGATAATTCCTTCTGCACGCGCGAAGGTGACGCCTGCAGCAAACGTTTCCTTCTGGTCGTAGGCCACTGGTTTAATTATACCCATCTTCGCCAGGAGGCTGACCGTGGGAGCCATCCCGTGGTATCTCAATCCACCTGCATGAATTGGGGATGGCACAAACTCGTGTCCCAGGGTGTACATCTTTAAAAGTGGTGTCATCCCAGCTGTGTCGCCGAAATCGTATTCGTATTTTCCACCAGTTAGTGAAGGAACTGATTTTGGTTCAACGGCGATAAACTCAGTGTGGATTCTTCCCTTGAGCTTCTCCCCAATCATGGGGAATGCGAATCCAGCGAAATTACTCCCACCACCGACGCATCCTATCATATAGTCTGGGACAACATCGAGCATTCTCAACTGCTGCATCACCTCGAGCCCGATGACTGTTTGATGGAGCATGACATGATTCAGCACACTTCCGAGACTGTACTTTGTATTCTTACCCTTTACAGCTGCTTCGATCGCCTCGGATATTGCAATGCCGAGGGAACCAGGATGATTTGGGGATGTCTGGTTGAGCTTTCTGCCATATTCTGTTTCCATGCTTGGCGATGGAAACACGCGCGCACCGTAAGTTTCCATAACGTGCCTGCGGTATGGTTTTTGTTCGTAGCTAACACGAACCATGAACACTGTGCAATTGAGATTGAAGATTGAACATGCGAGGCTCAATGCTGAGCCCCACTGACCCGCTCCAGTCTCAGTCGTTAGATTTTCAGTGCCGTCCTTCATGTTATAGTATGCCTGAGCAACAGCTGTGTTTGGCTTATGACTGCCGCAAGGGCTCACGTCTTCCCGCTTGAAGTAAATCTTTGCTGGTGTCTTCAGGTATTTTTCCAGGCGTCTAGCCCTCTGCAGGGGAGTTGGTCTCCCAAGAAGGATGAAGGCTTCCCGAACCTCATCAGGAATATCAATATACCTTTCTTGTGAGACTTCCTGCTGAATTAGACTGATCGGAAAGATCGCCTTCAAATCATCGAGTTTCACAGGTTCCATTGTTGCTGGATGAAGTGGAGGTGGCAACGGCTCCGGCAGATCCGCGACGATATTGTACCATTTCTTCGGTATGTCCTCTATTCCAAGCATAATCCTTGAATCATTGAGCACTTGAGTCATTGGGGGATTGATAATATCCCGGGAATATTTAACATTTGTGCGAATTGATGTACATATACGTACTATAATTTTGACCCGTCTTTAAATAAAAATGACAGCAATGAGAATAATGCATCAACAATCGAAAAGGATAATTGCCGACTTCACTCCGATCCCAAGGGGGGAGGAAACTTTCTTAAGAAGGCTAACTTTTTTTTGGGGGTCATAGATAGTGAAGTCGGCACAGGGAGTCATCGTCAACCGTTCTGTTGAGCGATGATTCCTCGTAATCTCTGTTAAATTGTTTGATATCGCCGAATATAAACGTGTTGTAAATTTTATCATTTTTGATAACATCCTTCGCTAAAGGATGCCTTTTAGAAAAGGATAGCCGTGATATTTGCTAACGAAGTACTGGATTAGAAGTGTACACCTGTTCGCGTCAGGTTCTCCGAATTCGCGCGAAGTCAGCACTTTTTAACGGCATTCGATTCCAAGTTCCTCATATTCGAAATCACAGATTTGATAGCCCGCATACACTGCATACAAATGTTCCTTCTTCAACTCTGAGGACTCCCCCGCAATCGGGACAAGTAATACCGCCTTTTGCGGTCGTGAAAACCTGTCCTGGCTTAGATCCCTCGCGGTAGACAGTAATCCCTTTGCATTTTAGCGCAAATGCGAGCTTGAAAATTTCACTTACATCCCTCACGGTGCAAGTCGAACGCATATTGATTGTTTTTGAAACTGCATTATCAACATATTTCTGAAAAACAGACTGTAGTCGAACTTGCTGCTCTGGAGGCACGTCATGTGAAGTTAAGAAAAGCTTCCTCACGTCCTCTGGAATTGAGTCGAGATGCTGAATTGATGTCGTTGTAGATAGTGAATTAATAAGCTCAGCGCTATAAAATCCCCTTTCCTTTGCAATCTTGACAAATTCTGGGTGTATTTCTCTCAGATGCTCACCCTCGAGGACGTGTCTTACGTAGTAAATCGCATACAGTGGCTCGATACCACTTGAACAATCTGCGATGATGCTTATCGTTCCTGTTGGCGCAATGCTTAGGATCGTTGCATTGCGCCTCGGGTGTCTATAAATGCTCTTGTCAATATTCGGAAAACTCCCGCGTTCTTCTCCGATTCTTCTGGTCGTCTCCTCCCCTTTCTTCCTAATGAAGCTGATCACCTTTTCAGCAAATCTCATCGATTCGTCTGACCCGTATGGAATCCCCAATTTTAGCAGAGCGTCCGCAAAACCCATTACTCCCAGGCCAATCTTCCTGTTACCCCTTGCGATTTCGGTTACTTGGGGAAGCGGATATCTGCTCGCGTCAATCACGTTATCTAGAAATCGAATACCCGCATCAACGAGCTCCTCGAGTCTCTCCCAATCGAATTCGCGATCCCCCCTTTTCTCTCTTACGAGACGCGAGAGGTTTATTGATCCAAGGTTACAAGCCTCAAACGGTAGAAGTGGTACTTCGCCGCAAGGATTCGTCGCTTCAATGGGTCCGAGGCCAGGTGTGGGATTTGCCTCATTAATCGTATCATAAAAAATTAGTCCAGGATCGCCTGTTTTCCAAGCATAGTAACAGATCTCATTGAATAATTCTGATGCGTTAAGCGTCCCCATCACTTTTCCGTTGCGTGGATTAATGAGGTCAAAGTCCTGTCCTAGCTCCACTTTTCTCATGAACTCATTTGTTACACTCACTGAGATATTGAAATTCGACAATGAATGGAGATCCTCCTTTGCGCGGATGAATTTCTTGATGTCTGGATGGTCAACCCTCAGGACACCCATGGAAGCCCCACGCCGTCGACCACCTTGTTTGATTGCTTCAGTGGCAGCATCGAAGACTTTCATGAAAGAAACAGGCCCAGATGCAATTCCACCAGTCGATTTGACGATGTCCCCCTCAGGCCTTAACTTTGAAAAGGAAAATCCCGTACCGCCCCCGCTCTGATGAATGAGTGCAGCGTACTTGATAGCATCATAAATGCTCTCGATTGAGTCTTCAACGGGAATAACGAAGCAAGCCGCGAGTTGTTGGATCTCAGTTCCAGCGTTCATAAGGGCTGGGGAATTAGGCAGAAATTCGAGCTTTCTCATCATCAGATAAAATTCTTCAGCCTCCGCCTCAACGCCCCTTCCGTCATGGTATAGTCTATTAACTGAGGCGATATTTTCCGCGACCCTCCTGAACATCTCATCGGGGGTCTCAATAACTTTGCCAGTTTCATCTTTTCTTAGATATCTTTTTTCTAATACTCTTAACGCATTTGTGCTAAGTTCTGGAAATTCATGAGGATTCATATAACCCAATCAATTCAATTAGCGACTTATTTAATCTTTCTTTGTTGGAGAGATTAGAGGTCGAGATATTGTTAGTTTGATTAAACTTTGATTTGATGGTGTTGAGTCAAGTGAGGAAGATGGTATTTATAGAGTCATGGCAATCCTGACTTAAGAAGGGGATTTGATGATGAGATTCGGAGCACACACAGGATTATCTCCCGATCAAGTCGTTGAGAAGGCTATCGATTACTTCGGGAAACTAGGCCTCGCGATTGTGGAACGTGGGGATAATTATGTTTTGCTTCAGGGTGGCGGAGGTCGGGTGAGAGTCAGTGCATGCAAGAACGGCAGAACAGATGTTGACATTATTTCAGAAGAATGGGACTATCACGTGAAGCGATTCATACAACAGATCTCCGAATGAATTAGAGAATGAATTAATTTAATTTGAATCCATATTGAATGGATGTGAGATATTGACAGTTGAAAAGAAGACATTTAAAGGATATGAACGACCAGATGGGACATTTGGGACGAGAAACTTTATCGGTGTAATATCCACGGTTGTATGTGCGAATGAGGTCTCAAAGCGGATCTCATCGGCGAAAAGAGGAATAAAATATTTCGTTCACGGACAGGGATGCGCCCAGGTCTCGACCGATTTGAAAGTAGTCGAAAAAACTCTCTCCTCCTTAGGGCAGAACCCGAATCTGGCTGCAGTTATTCTCGTCGGGTTAGGTTGCGAGAGCGTTGATATCCAGAAAATTGCCGACGAAATATCACATTCTAATAAACCTGTCGAGACAATCGTGATACAGGAAGTGGGTGGAGCAAAGCGCGCAGTTGAACTTGGTAAAAAGATTTCGTCGAGATTATATGATGAATATTCGATGATGAAAAGAAAGGATACCGACATCACGAACCTCGTACTCGGTCTCAAGTGCGGTGGATCCGATACAACCTCGGGTATCACTGCAAATCCTGCGCTAGGAGTTGTTGTCGATCAGTTGATCGATCTGGGTGCAACGTGCGTCTTCGGTGAAACGACAGAGTTCATCGGGGCTGAAGAACATCTTGCCGCTCGCGGACGGACACCTGAGTTGAAGGATCTGATCCTGAAAACGATACTCAATATTGAGGGGAGGGCTAAGGCCACGGGCGTTGATATGCGCGGAGGACAACCGACTCAGGGGAACATTAAAGGAGGACTCTCAACAATTGAAGAGAAGTCCCTCGGTGCTGCTATTAAAACTGGAAGCAGGAAGATTGATGGGGTGCTTCAGTACGGTGAAAGAATCTCAGGAAAGGGTTTATTCTTCGTCGACTCGCCAGGAAGAGAACCAGAACTCCTGACCGCATTAGCGGCTGCTGGCGCAACCACAATTGCCTTCACGACTGGAAGGGGTGCGCCTCAAGGGTTTCCTTTTGTCCCCACAGTAAAGATAACTGGCAACCCGAAAACGGCAAAGATGTTGGCGGATCACATAGACATCGACGTCAGCGGAATTCTCTCGAGCGAATTAGACTTGAATGATGCCGCTCATATTATTGTCAAGGAGCTTTTTGCAGTGGCATCTGGAAAGGCGGTCAAAGCAGAAAAGCTGCGATATGAAGAGGCTATGAACATCTATATTACCGGTCCAGTTATCTGACCTAATAACGATCTATCGCGGTATCATCTTTAGGAATACGCGCTATCAATCAATCTCATTCGATGGAGCGTTCTCTAATCTCGCTCTGCCATGAACTCATTTGCAAAACCTTTCCCACGGACGATGACTTTTGGGACATATTCAAGCATAACACGTGCCATCTCTATTATCTCAGATTCGGAAGGGCTCGGCTCTTCAATTCCTGCAAATGGAGCATCGTTTTCTGGGTTGCTCAAGAACTGGTAAAGTAAGACTTCAGATGCAATTCCAGCAATTTGCTTCCCTATGCGTTCGACTGCTTCCTTTGTCACATATCCAGGAACGACCCTGATCCAAATCCTCACATTCTCCCCTCTAAGAACTTCCAGTGATCGTTTTAGAGCTTCTAGGTATTTTTGTGCACGATCCTCAGGGAGATTTGTGAGCTGGATCGTACAAAGGAGATCATCGAGAGGACACTTGATTTCAACAACATATTTTTTAACAAGTCCTTTCGTTTCAACGAGAAAATCTGGGTCATAACCACTTGTCTTTAAGATTACTCTCTTGTTCATGCGTTTCAGTCGTTGGAGTAATTCGATTAATTGTTTCCTTTGAAGTGTCGGCTCAGCACCACCCACGTAAATTTCTGAGATCTTTGGGTCGGAAACAAATTCGAGGACTTCTTCCATCTCAAACTCTCTTTTTGGTTGTTTTACATGCGTACAATATTGACATCGTAGAGGACATCCGTAGAACTGGATTATTGCATTGTCGCCCGTTCTTTTGAGTCCTATCAGCCTCATTAAATAGAATACAGATTGCAACCAATAACTAATTTACTTTTACCTTACCAATCCCTTAATCGGTCAGTTATTCTGATTTTCTTTCTCATCCCTGACACCAGGAAATCTTCTCGCAGGAGAAGGCTTAAGCACTTTGCTTCCATCACTTGTTATGAGCATGTTCGTGAGAGCGCTCAGGGAGCAGAGAGTTCCACGTCCCTGAATCGTCTCCTTGCCTGGAATCCTCGCTATTATGAGTCCATTTGCAGAAACTTCAATTTCTGTACCAATCTCACTGAGCCTATGAAGAACGATATTGCCCATCGCACCCATTGACTTCTCCATCCAACAATGCTTCATTGGACACAAATTACAGTAGGCTTTGAAGCGCTTGGCACCTTCGGGTGGAATGAATCCCGCGGCAATTTCCGCCTTTGTCGTACTATATGCAATGCAGCAACCGAGCACTCTGTCAGCCAATATGCGGTCACCCTCGTAGATGCTCGTCCTGACAGCACCGCCCTTTGCCTCGTATCGATTCTCCACATTTCGTTCGAATTTCAATCTTCCAGTGTTCCTAGCTCCGCTCAGCCTCTCTTTGACATACGATGATATCACTTCGCTTCTAGCTGCTGCCTTCGCAATTGCGCAGGTGGGACAGTATGAAACAGATGAGGTCACAATGAGCTGGTCATTCTTGTCAAACATCCGCGCGACAACACCGAGCCCCTCTCTCCTAATAAGCGTGCGGCCACCAATGTCATTAATGTATTGGAGAGCGATTACTGAGGGCGTCAGAACGCGACCGTAACCGAAAAGATCTGCAACAGCATCTATTTCATGGTCGTGAGTAAGTGCGTCTTCTCTCAAACTTTCTTTTAGATTTCTCGGGACAAGGTCAGCGTCAATTTCAGCTGCCAAGACAGCAGGCGACCAAACTATATCAAATCCCCTACCAATCTCATTTCCTGAATCGTCTTTGATAGTTGCCAAAATACCGTTTGGTCTCTCATAAGCAGAAACGGAACCACCTTCGCTAGTAATGGCTTCAAGCGTACCATGACAGATCCCGCACGCACCTTCAATTTCTCTCAATTGCTCCGTTTGCTTCCTGATTCGTTGGACAAAATCCCCTGCTGTCATCCACAATCTCTATCAAATGGCTCCATGATGAAACTTTCGAACAAAGATACGGCGATTCACGTATAACTGGAGATTACTTCATCAGAAATGCTCTGGAGTAAATTCAGTTGGTTTTCAAACTGCGTCTTTGGATCAATGCTGATGAGCATACTAATACAGTTTGTGTTGATTTTGTTCTTTACATTCTTTAGAATCTTCAAGACAGGGACGAATCCGTTCCACATCTGAAGGACTTCGATGCCATTCAAAACAACGATACAATTTTTGTTTTCTTTGATGAAATTGTCCACGTAGTACTCGAACAAGGCCAGATTCATTGGGGGAATGCAATCATTTCTTGGTCGCGGATTTAACCATTTTATGTGCAACTTCTTCGGCTCGAAGTTTAATTGAGAACGAAGCAACTCTGGAGCATTTTTCGAAATATAAAGAACCTTCTTGCCATTTGCCAGCTCCTTTCTCAGTATTTGATGGGTTCTCAGGGGAACTCTCTCGATAAAAAGATATAGCTTTCCTTTTGAAATCATCGCTGTGTTCCTCCAATTGATGTAGGGTATGATCTATTGATACTCGTTTCCCGATAAAGCGTCAATTTTACCCCTCACTTTATGATAAAAGAGCGGAATATTCGATTTTGTGTCGCTTAGAAAGAGATGTGAATGATTGGGTTAATGGATCCTCACCCGGGACTTCCTTAATCTGAATCCAGATCTCTCGCGGACCCTTGTTGCTTTCAAATCAACATTTCCGAGGGCACTTTTCCTTTCCTTTCAACATTTGAGAATCGCACTGTAATTTATCATGGTTTATGGGAATCCGAGGCCCAAATTTCATGAGGCCATGGAGTCAATTAGGCAATAGCATGGTGACTTCGCAAAGGGAATTTACATATTCATCATCCCGAGAAATATCTTGAACAACTCCGCAAAATCGGGATTTAAATTCCGTTCAAAACATATATTGCCTTTATCCAAAACATTACTCACCGCAAATAGATTAGGTAATCAGTTCTGCACGATGATGATCTGAAAAGTCAACGGTCCCTGTACTCATCCCGTGGAGGAGAGAAAACGTCGACGTTGATACAATCTTCAATCGCCGTTGTGGAGTGTTCTACATTCGGCGGGATATAGTAACCGTCTCCAGCGCTCAAAATATATTCCTGACCTGCTATAAAAACCCGAAGGACACCGCGTTCTACGAAACCCGTTTGCTCGTGTGGATGCGTATGTACGGGGAAAACTGTACCCTTCGGCAAGAAATATTCAACAATTTGCGCTCTCTCCCCACAAGCGAGCATTCGTCTCTTTACGCCTGGAACGGGCTCAAACTCCTTCGAATCCTGATATCTAAAAACCTTCATTTTGATTCCTCCGCAATCTGGACCTCTCTTATCTGGTTTGCTCGTTGATTTTCAATTTCGATG
>JARYLV010000011.1 GCA_029907465.1 Methanomassiliicoccales archaeon | reverse complement strand
GTTCACTTTTCTTGACTTTCTTAGGGTTTGCAGGGAGGCAACTGTTCTTCATCGCATCATCAATGAGTATTTCAAATTCATCTTGGCTGATTTCAAAATGATTAAGGTGATGAGGGATACCGATATCAGCTGACAGTTTCCTGACCGCATTGACAACGCTATTAGCATCATCTTCGATGGAAGAGTTACAGTTCCCATCAGCGTGTAAGTTCAAAATCCTAGCCAATCGTGCGAGTTTGTCCATGACCGCACCACAGTTAAATTCGAGGCAGTACGGAAGAAGTACGGAATTAGCGACCCCATGCGGCACATTGAACCTTCCGCCAAGGGGCTCTGCCATCGCATGAACCATTCCCAGCCCAGAAATTGAAAACGCCATCCCAGCAAGTGTACTAGCGGCGCTCATGCAACTCCTTGCCTCAATGTTATTGCCGTCCTCAACAGCCGTCCTCAAGTTTTCGAAGATCAATCTCGCCGCTTCAACGGCGAGGGCGTCGGACATAGAGTGAGCATTTCTTGATGTATAAGCTTCGAGGGCATGAGTCAGTGCATCCATGCCTGTCGATGCAGTGATCGATTTTGGCAAAGAGATCGTTAGCTCGGGATCGACCAACGCAATCTTAGGGTAAAGACACTCTCCACGAATTGTCTCCTTTACCTTCGCCTTTGTATCAGTAATGACCGCCGACCTTGTCACCTCGCTGCCCGTGCCTGCGGTTGTTGGGATAGCGATCAGCGTGATCGGCGCAACACCTGTCACTTCCCTATGATAGAGCTCATGAATGTCGCAACATTCCTTCATCAGCGCAAGCGTTGCCTTTGCTGTGTCGATTACGCTACCACCACCAACAGCAATGATAGATTCATGTGATGAGGCTTTGAGAGCCTCGAGAGCTTCAATGACGTTTTCTTCCTTTGGGTTCTGCTCCACGCCATCGTAAATATCGTAAACAATCCCACTTTCGTCAAGAGCGCCGATCACCTTTGTAACACAGCTTGCCTTCCGCACCCCCTTGTCTGTAACAATAAATGCTGAGTGAATTCCATGTGCAAGGAGGATTTTACCAATGGAGTGGGCACTCCCCTTTTCGAAAATGACTCTCGTTGGTACGTGAAATCTGAAGGAGTTCATACAAATCTTCCGTGGTGCGGGACTTCGAAAAGCAAGAATCGATGATAAACCTTTGCTTCAAAAATGAACTGATTTTGTTTAAATTGTCTATAAACGATCAATTTCATAACTGAATCAAAGACAATTATCGATCAAAAGTTGCAAGGGGTGCATCAAAGATCGTTTTCCGCCTTTATTTAAAAAGATTTAAACGACACCCTTGAATTTATGATCGCATGAACAGGGTGACGATGGGGCACGGTGCTGGTGGAGAGTTGATGCAGGAACTCATTGGAAAACACATCGTACCATTTTTGCCGGATTTCCCGGTTGAAGTGCCTCTGAAATCTTTTGACGATTCTGCCGTAGTGGATGGCATCGTTTTCACGACCGATGCTCATACTGTTAAACCGCTCTTTTTTCCTGGAGGTGATATAGGGGCACTGGCGATCTGTGGGGCAATTAATGACATATCGGTCATGGGTGCGAAAGCACTTGCAATGTCTTGCGCCTTGGTTTTAGAGGAAGGGTTGGAATTCGATGTACTCGAGAGAGTTATGAAGAGTATGGGCAAGTACTCCGCTCTGACTGGGGTTCCGATCGTGACAGGGGACACGAAAGTCGTTGAAAAGGGGGCAGCAGATGGTATGATCATTACGACATCAGCCGTGGGACGGAGGAGCGAGTACCTCGATCACAATTTTAAAGTCGCCTCTTCGTCTCGAAAAGTACGAAGTAATTGGTTAACCGATGACAATGTTGCAGATGGAGACGTCATCATTGTCTCTGGAACCGTAGGCGACCACGGCATTGCCATTCTTTCCTTTAGAGAGGGTTACGGCTTCGAAACGAAGGTCAAAAGCGACGTCGCGCCCCTCAATGAACTTGTTGAAGAAATACTCAGTGTTGGCGGCGCGGTTGCGATGAAGGATCCGACGAGGGGCGGTCTAGCAAATACTCTCAATGAATGGGCAGAGAAATCAGGAGTGGGGATCGAGATCGATGAAAAGGCCATTCCGATTGCGGAACCTGTCAGAAACGCGTGCGAGATGCTTGGACTCGATCCGCTCACAATCGGTAACGAGGGGAAATTGGTTGTTGCCGTTGTGCCGGAAATGGCAGAGGAAGTGCTCAAGGCGATGAAAGGGTCGCCTCTCGGAAAGGGGGCTGAAATCATCGGAAAAGCGACGTCAAAACACAAGCGAGTTGTTTTAAGAACTGAAATCGGCGGAAAAAGGATTCTTGAAAGACCTATCGGGGATCCAGTGCCGAGAATATGTTGAGGTTAACATACGAAAATTCTCATTTGCCAGAGAGTGATTGATAACACTAACGGAAATTTGATATCTTACCTGAATTGCCTTACCGTGACTAAGTTTTTATCATTCTAGAAGCTGGATGAATGTATATCGCCACATTTGAGAAATCCATTGTGAGAAAGGTTGAAACTAAGAGATCATCGATAGACAAATAGCGGCATGGCAAGATATGGTCGCCTCAGATTCTGAAATTGGCACCAGCGTACTACAACGATCTGCAGTTACCTAGTCGCCGTATGAATCATTAAGAAGCTTCCAAGAAGATCATACTCCTACCACCCAATCGAATACCCAAAGAAACCCTATTGATTGCAACAGATCGTGACATCCATTTCAGAGTTCCATTTACATTTGAAACTTCTGACAAAAGCAAGTGGGTCAAAACCCCAGATACCAAATTTATATATATAGATGTATTCGATACATTTACAGCAAATGCTGCCACTGGGTAAGAGAATATCTGGACCATTGGCAAGCAGAAAACTTAGGAGGGGTTATGAATTGAAAAAAGTAACAAAGGTTCTTAGCGTTGCAGTGGCGCTGGTTATGGTGCTCGGGGTTTTTGCTGTTGTTTTCCCGACAACAATCGCTGCCCCTTCAGAGGATCCAGTTATTGCTGACGTGGAAAAAATAGACGCAGGGCCGTCGATTAGAGCGGAAATCCCTGACTACAGCGCACTTGCCTCATCAGCATCGGCTGCTGGTGCGACTCCATTAAAGCACGATCTTAGCGACTTCTACAACGTTGGTGACATCGAATGGTACTACGCAGGTTCCTATAGTGGCGGATTTAAACCATTCGAGAAGAGGGGCGAGGGTAACTATTGTGAAGTGTGGGTGGCACTCGATCTAAGCTTCCCGGCTGGTGATCCCAGGAACGCATACACTTCCAGAATCACAATCACCGATGACCATGTGGCTTGGATTATCGACCAATTTGACAGCAATATCTATCCCAATATGACTTCGTATTTCTCAGAGCCACCACCATTGGACGGATCTAATGCCCTATTCAAAGATTGGGGATATCCATTTATGGAGACGAACGACACTGGCAAAGTCATGATCATGATCTTTAACATCAGGGACAGTAATTATTACGACCCGTCATATCCATACTACATCGCTGGCTTCTTCAGCCCGACATTAGATCTCTACTACGACCGAAATATAATCAATATCGACTGCTGGGACTGGGACAACAGGACGGGACCGAGCTCTCCAAGACCATGGCTATATGAAGGTACGGTCGCACACGAATATCAGCACCTATTACATGATTACCTAGATCCCGATGAGGATACCTGGTTAAACGAAGGATGTTCTATGTATGCAGAAGTTCTGTGTGGTTACGGAATACCCTATGATTATTTCGCAAGATACCTTTACACTCCTGATAACTCATTGACGGAATGGGGAGACCAAGGGGACATCAACATCCTCGCTGATTATGGTGGCGCTGCATTATTTATGGTTTACCTGAACGATCACTTTGGCGGGTCTGAACTGATTTCGGATCTCGCAAAGAGCACGTTGAATGGTGCCGCTTCTGTAACTCAGGCATTGCAGGATCAGGGATACACGGATTGGGACTTCGACAAGGTCTATCATGCGTTTTCATTGGCAAACCTGATCAGGTCTGATGTCATAGGCAACGGACTTTACGATTACGAATCAATTGATCTCTCGGGCTTGTGGCTCACATATCACTTGTATGATCCAGAATGGGGCTTTGTCGACGAGTCTTCGTTCTATGGAACAACTTGGACTTATGACGGCTATGACACGGAAGTTAGCACACTAGGGTCATACGCGACAGATTACTTTGTCGTGGTCAATTCACCTGATGTCACTAAGACACTACTGAACCTTGCATTTGACGGCGATGATTATGCCGAAGTTGGTTGGACAAACGAGTGGATAGGTTGGCCTTACGGCTACATGTGGTACTCAGGCGCTTCCGATCTTAGGGACGTCTCTCTTGTCGGTACGGCTGATCTCTCGGGAATGGAGGAGGCAACGCTCACATTCGATACATATTATGAAATAGAGGAAGGCTGGGATTTCGGCTTTGTACAGGTCTCAGTCGATGGGGGAAACACATGGGTCTCGCTTGAGAATGAGTACACAACTAATGAAACAGATCCAGATGCCCATCCAGCGATTATTGAGAATTTGCCAGGTTTGACAGGATGGTCCGGTGGGTTCGTAACGATGTCATTCGATCTTTCTGAGTACGTCGGACAAGAGATCATGTACCGCTTCAGATACATGACGGACTGGGCATACGCTGAAGAAGGGTGGTATATTGATAACGTGTACATCAATGACGAACTGGTCGACGATGGCGGAGATTCGATCTCTACCTTGGTTCCAGTTTACCCAGACTCTGATTTCACGATAACCATTTATGCGCCGAGCCAGGTGACTGTATCAGGCAATTATCTGCTGCCAATGCTTCTTGAAATCAATATAAACCACGATGACGAGACGGTATTCAGAAGCGTGGCGAGTCTACTTTCACTCTACGAGTACATAATTGTCATCGTCAGCACTACACAGGGACCTGTTGACTACGGAATCGGAACTGTGATAAACTGGCCTATAACCGGCATAGCATGAAGCCGACCTTAAAACCATTTCCCTTTCTATTTTCTATTTCTTTTGTAATCTTTATCCACGTGAGTTAGGAACGCCTCCGTTTTCTTTTTTTGCGCTTGTAATAAACTGAAGTATCGATCGAAAGATTGAAAAAAAGAAATTGGTGTGGAAGCCAGAGATAAATGGATTACTAACTCGCATTAAATACCTTTCGAGAATACCAGTATGAATGATCATAGATCTCAAGAATGGATAACGGATAGGCATAGAAAACGATTTTTGAAAGAACCAACAGCTAATTTTTTAATAACGGCTTGCTTATTATCGCAGCGGGCTCATGGTCTAGTGGTCATGAGTTGGCCTGTCATCAGGTCAACTGGCAGACAACGCCCTTACACGGCGTAGGTCCCCGGTTCGAATCCGGGTGAGCCCATCCATTCCATTTGGGTGGCGATCGGTCTTTTTTTTAATACCGACCAAATTGGCCTTTATAATTATGACCGCGTAAGCAAACAAACTCGATTAAGTAGTCGATTGAAATGAATGTGTCGGACTCGGTTCGAACGCGTTAACAATACATCTTCGTTCTCCCTAGTCCATCCGCTTTCCATCTTTTGTCCTTTACACTCAAGAATATTCGAGGTGATTGATCAAATATTGGACAAGAGACTAGTTCTTTCTTCATCAATTGACTGGCTGTTTCCAGACTAATCGTTTTCTAAAAATATCTCCTAGAAATCGCCTACTTAATATTCCCTTATACTCAAAATTATGATCAGGACTGACGAACTGGCGAGCAAATTGATGAATAATATCTCAATTCTTCGAGATCAAATGGGTAAAATTACAATTATCCTTTGCGCCATTGATATTTAGCTTATCTTGTGAAATATTTGAGTTCTTGGATTATTATTTATACTCTTGTTCAATGGAGAGGTATTGAAAAGACGAAACGTAGGGAACGAGCCACTAGGGGCATTACATATGTCGACACTGGGGCGAAGCGTTGTCGCAGAATTTATCGGTAGCTTTTTTCTCATCATCGCAGCAATTGCGTCGACAATATTGCCGGTGGATATCCTCAAATCTGATGCGGCTCTCGCGGTGTTTATGAACGCGATCGCGGTCGCGTTCGTACTCATCGCATTGATCGAGATGTTCGGATCAATCTCTGGAGGTCATCTTAATCCGGCAGTCACAATGTCTTTTCTTCTGTCGAAAGAAATCACGAAAAAGAAGGCTGCCTGTTATATCGGAGCACAGATCGCTGGTGGATTCATTGGCGTTATGGCAACTCATGCGATGTTCTATGATATTACGCCTACGCTTCTCGTCGTATCTGAAAACACCAAGACACCAGGCATGTACTTCGCAGAATTTATCGGAACATTCCTCTTAGTTGCAGTTATCTTGGGTTGTATCAAGAGAGGGTCCAAGTTCGCTGGTCTGTCTGTGGGGGCTGTAGTTGGAGGGATGCTGATGTCAACATCAAGCACCATGTACGCAAATCCAGCAGTCACGTTAGCACGGGTCTTTACTTATGCCATATGTGGCATAGCTCCCACTAGTGCGATCTTTTTTATAGTCGCGGAGTTTGTTGGGGCATTAATGGCTACAATGACGTTCAGTTATCTTTATCCAAGAAAACTCGGTGACAGGTCCATACAGTTGGAAAGTGCAAAATCGATCCAAATGGCAAAGGAGCAATGATTTCTTGACAATCAAAAATACAGAATTGATTGCACCTGGATGTTCGTGCCAGATAAAACGGTGATAGTATGTTGATGTGTGAGTGTGAGATACCGTTTTCTATGATGATAGATCACGAGGAGATTGCTACTTTGATAGGCATCGGTTCGAACAAGGAGGGAATAATAGGAACGTCTCTCCAACAAGAGCCTTCTTGAGGTGAAAACTAATGAAGACCAAAATAGTGATTATCGGCGGCTTTCTCGGAGCTGGGAAAACAACCTTGGCAACCAAAGTGGTTGCGAAATTCAGGGAAATGGGCAAAACGGCAGCGCTCATAACGAACGACCAAGGGGAAACTTTGGTAGATACTCAATACACGAAATCGATGGACATCGCCGTCGAGGAGGTGCTCCGGGGTTGCTTCTGCTGCCGATTTCCTGACTTTCTCAGGAGTGCGAGAATTCTTGCTATGAAGTCAAGACCTGATGTAATTCTCGCCGAACCTGTCGGCAGCTGCACAGACCTATTATCTACGGTGATTGTTCCCCTAAAGACATTGTATCCCAACGAGTTCGATATCGCTCCGCTTCTTGTCGTGGTCGACAGTCCCCGACTTCTCTCGCATAGGATGAAGTCCGAGGATTTAGGTGATTATCTTAAGAAATGCCAGATAGAGGAGGGCGAGATCATCATTCTGTCGAAAACAGATATGGTCTCAAAGGAAGATATACCGGAACTCGTACGGATCATCAGGGGAATCAATCCTAATGCAGAGATCATCCAATACTCAGCAGTGGATAACAAAGGTCTCGATTTGATCATGAGCATTATGACTTCGCAGAGTACTAGTCAAAAACGGCCAATTGAGGTAGACTACGATAAATACGCTGCGGCTGAAGCGGAGCTCGGCTGGTATAATGGTTCGTTGGAATTCGAACTAGGTTGCCACAGCGATTTATATGGGCTCGCGATTGATATACTCAAATCAATTGCTGTCAATTACAAGGCTGGAGAGATTGCGCATGTCAAGTTAATGATAATGTCTGGATCAAATGCGCTTAAGGTCAGCTTAGTTGATCAACAGGTGAGTGTTGACGGCATTAAAGGTGGGCGATACGGCGAGGGAAAGACACTAATGACCGTTAACGCAAGGGTCATTTCATCACCGGAAAAATTGAAGAGAGTCGTAAGGGAGTCGATTCATGGCGCCCTGCTCAGGGTTGGTGCTGAAATCAAGAGTATAGAAGATTCATCATTTGCACCGTCAAGACCTCAACCTACTCACAAAATGATGCATTAGATTGTGTTGAAAGAAGTACCAGGAGTTACTAGTTGCGTGCTCCACAAAAAGATACACGCCATCCTTGGTTTCAATGTCGAATCGATCTGTAATTAAACGATTGTATTATCACATTGTCATTTCTTAACATGGAAAGATGACTAGAGAGTATGTGGCGTCTTACTTCTATAAATCATGAGCTGAAGCGCGAGAGATAAATAGCTCCATTGCATACGAGCGGAGAAAAGGTGTTAAAACGGCGTAAGTATAACGCCAAAATCTACGGTGTGCATATGGTTATCTTCCGGCCATTCAAAGGTTATCTTCCAAACCTCAGTGAAGGAGAGGACATCTGTGATAGGATATCACCTCCATATGATGTTATAGACGATAATAAGAAGCGAGACTTGCTTAACAAACCTTTCAATATTGCGAGGATTACCCTCGGAGATAATGGCGATAATTACGATTCTGCAAAAAGAGAATTGGAAAGCTGGCTAAAGGAAGGGAGACTAATTCTGGATCTTCAGGAATCGTTTTATTTGTACAGACAGTCGTTCAAGTACAACGGACGAGAGCTATCGAGAACGGGTATTGTGGGGCTGCTAAAGGTAGAGGACTATGAGAAGGCTAATATTCTACCACACGAAGAAACAATTGCAAAAGTTAAGGATGATCGACTGAATCTATTGAGGGCAACAGAGTTTCATCTTGAATCGATCTTCGGGGTTATCGACCATCTGGACAATGGAATTATAGAAAGAACGATATCAACCGCAAAAGTCCTCTGGGAATGTGAAGATGAGGACGGCGTTCAGCACTCATTTAGGAGAATAAGTGATCAGCAGACGATACAGATCATCTCTGAATGTCTGGATCAAAAAAAAATCCTGATCGCTGATGGTCATCACAGGTATGAGACCGCTTTGAGATATTCACGGGAGCGGGGTGATGAAAAAAGCCAATTCGTCCTCGCAACGATTGTCAGTTCGGACGATCCTGGAATGATCGTTTTTCCGACACATAGAATCATCTACGGGACGGGGCTGAGGAATTACGAGATCGTCGAGATTCTTAGAAGAAATTTCGATATCATGCCAGTGAAGGATTTCCATGAACTTAAGAAACATGTCTTCGCATCTGATGCCTCTCGAATTGGTATCATTACAAGCGATCACGAATGTGCGATCATCACCCCCAAAATGAAGCGATCAGATACCACGCTATGGGATATCGATGCTTTTGTCTTCCAGGAGCTCGGTTTTAACAGTCTTTTGGAGAGAGCGAAGTCTAAAGACAAAATCAGTATTGAATACGAACACGACGCAAATGAGGTTTTTAGGAAAATAACAAGTAATGGATACGATCTCGCGGTGATTCTCAAACCACCAACATTAGATCAGATATGGAAAGTTGCAGAGCAAGGGCTCAGAATGCCGAAGAAAACGACTTACTTCTGGCCTAAAATATGGTCTGGGTTTGTTGCTTATTCGATGAAAAAATAAGACGCACAGAGAACCTCATCAGATAGTGAAAAATTCTTCGCTAATGTTAATCCATATCGAAATGACACGTTTCGAGCAATGAGAACAATAACTTGAATAGAATAAGATGGGTAATTGGTATCAAATGTAATTATCAAATTGGATAATAGCTGGATCATAGGAAAAATTCAAATAGTAACTCGCATGTAGAATATATTACAACAAAAAGGAGATAAAGGCACTTATCCGCTATAGGATTTGCTACTTTTGTCTTTCCTTTTGGTTGCAAAGAGGGGAGGAAATGAATTCGACAAAAATACTGGTAGCAATGTTCTTTACCTTTCTTCTCGTCGTGAGCTTCGGTTTGCCTGCGATAGCCGGCGCCGTACCTCAAGAAGGAGAAAGAGTAAGACTGGTCGGGAAAGGGGTTTACGGGGCTGACGTCGCTGTCAATGACACATATCATCCGGGTCATTGGATATGGGCATGGGCCGGATATTATCTCTTAGAGAATGATACGGGTACTGGCGTAGAATATAATGGTTATTGCATCGATTTCAACATGGTAATCGATGTGGACGACATACTCTGGGCCGATGGCGATTTGACAAATTTCTTGACTGAAAATGAGTCCTGTGCGGTGAATTATATCATCAGTATGTTCAAACCTGAGATGGCCTCTGACCCGAATCTGGAGGCTGCTGCAATCCAGTGCGCGATCTGGCATATTGTCACCCTTGATGAAAACGACACCTTCATGATGGATGATGCGACTGGTCCTAGGTACGACGGTTGGAATGAGAGTTACGGGGATGCAATAAGAGTTCGTGCATTGGAAATCGTCGGATCGATTCCAGAGCCGTGCTCATACCCATCTTCGCTGCAGCTCGAGCCTGAGGTTCAATGCATTGACTGTGATGATTTGGCGGCGATCACGGCAACCGTCCTCGACCAATACGGTAATCCGATGGAGAACGTTCTCGTTCGCTTTTCAACAACATCAGGCGTCTTGAGCGACGATGAGGTACTGACGAATTCCACCGGTGAGGCGGTCGTCTACCTAGATCTCAATGGTTCGACAATGGCAGTTGTTACTGCTTGCATAAACGGCGGTGAGGGCATATTGATATGGGACGATGCCAACCCACCAAACACGAACTATCCTACGGTTGATGTGCAGAACCTCGTTGTACCGAATGAGATCTGTGACTCGTCAATCGTCAAGTGCTGCTATTACCCAGATGGATTCACAATAGGTTTCTGGAAGACAAATATCGGCAAGAATTGGGGCTGGATGAAAGGGAGTGGCATTCAGGTTCCAAAAGCAAAAATCGTTAGCTACCTCGAAGAAATCAACGATATATTTGACGGGCAAACCGGACACTGCAAAGCTAGATGCATGGAGTGGATCCGGAATATCACACCATCACAGGCATACAACATCTTATCTATCCCCAATGCCAACAACATGATGCAGAAAGCACAGGCACAGATTCTCGCACTACTCCTGACAAATGCATGGTACAATGATTACTTCGGTCCAGACTATTACCTGAAGGGATGCGTAGATCTTCCAGGCGACGATGATATGACAATAGGTGATGCGCTTCACCAGATACTAGATTGGTACTGCAGCGGAAAATATGAAAAGGCAAAGAATCTAGCGGACTACATCAACAACCAGCCTGAAGGCGGTTATTACTAAACTAAGGGATTCAATTTCCCTTTTCTTTTTTTATAATTTTAGGCGTGTTAGATTGTTCTATTTAGTCGCTTTTCTAAGCAAAAGTAAACTGTGTAAATCTTAGTCCAGGCCGAACTTGATCCGGCAGGTCGTGTCGAGCGTCCTCTGCATTTCTATAAATCGGACAGGGTTCTTCTTGAACGCTTCGAGACATTCTTCACTACAGAAACGATAGGATTCACCATCATAGTCATAAGACAAGACCTTTCTTGTAGGATCGATCTCCGAGCCACACACAGGATCGAGAACGACGCGTCTCGCTTTGCAGACCATGACCCGAGCACCCATCTCGTGACAGTGGACCACCTCGTCAGCCCCTGCCTTCTTAAGCTTTATCGCATTTCGATAATCCTCAACTTCTGAAACAATGTGCAGATTCGGATTCAACATTTTCGCCGTGAGGACGACCATCACGTTATCGCTGTCCTTCATGGTCGTTAGGAGGGATTTTGCACTTTCAATATTCGCTCTTTGTAAGACTTCCTCATAAACAGCATCACCCTCGATTACGGGTATTCCCTCCTCCACCATTGCTGTAACTTTTTCTTTGTCCTTCTCGATTATAACAAATTTCTCACCTTTTGCACCCAATTGTTCGGCAATCTGGCGACCTACATTCCCATATCCGCAAATTATGTAATGATCTTTCATCTTTGTCCTCCTTTCAGGTAATCCCAATTCTTCCCTTACACTCCTACTCACGACAGTATCAAAAATCGATTGCAGAGCAGTAATTCCCGCCCCGATGCCACCGATCATGACAATCGATGCGATGACCCGACTCAAGGCAGTCGTCGGTACGATATCCCCATACCCGACAGTCGTCATCGTAACGAGGGTGAAGTAAAGCGCTTCCATAGGATTATCGACAGTCGGTTCCGAGAGTGTAAACCCTACAGTACCTATGATTACGACAGCGCATAATCCATAAAGAGAATAGAGCAGTCTCCGATGCTTCAAACGCAACCCCCTGATATAGGTAATGATTTTAACACGTGGGAATAAATATTTATTGATTCCCGTGAAGCAAGGTAAGAATGGAGCCACTGGAGGGATTCGAACCCTCGACCTACGCCTTACCAAGGCGTCGCTATTTGGCGGTGCCACGAGGCACTACCGCTAAGCCACAGTGGCCGCGAGTCCTCCTATCAGATGAGTGTTCATAAAGTTTTCCAAAAATCGAAAACAAGCATTTATGACACTTCGGCATATGGGTATTTTTGATGAAAAATGAAATGAGCGCCTTTGATGTGCTTGCATTGACAGCCGAGATGCGCTCAATTATTGGCGGATTTATCGATAAGGTTTTCCACTGGGAAGCGAACAATTTCCTCTTCAGAATCAATGTGCCTGGGTCTGGAAGAAAGGAGATCATCTTTCAAGAGGGGCGATGGCTCTATCTAGCCAGCGAACGCCCTGAGCTCCCTGGCATTCCTTCGCAGCTCGCGATGACGATGAGAAAACACCTGTCAGGTGGGCGTATCACATCAGTCTATCAGAAAGATTTCGACCGGATCGTTGTTCTTGAAATTCAACGGGATAAGAAATATGAAGTCGTTTTTGAGATTTTTGGAGAAGGCAACTTAATCGTCGCACAAGAAGGAAAGATCATTGTCGCGCTCGCATCAAAACAGTGGAAGCACAGAGAAATCAGACCGGGCGTGGAGTACAAATTCCCACCACCGCGGTTCAACCCAATTAGTGCAACATTCGAATCGTTCAGGGCAGCACTTCAAGCATCAAGATCTGATGTCGTAAGGAGCCTCGCAACCGTTGTCAATCTTGGTGGCCAGTATGCCGAAGAAATTTGCCTCAGGGCCGGCATTGATAAGAACAGAAAGGCCGATTCCTTGACGGACGAGGATTTCAAGAGCTTGAACCTTGCATTGCAGGAAATCATCAACTCGATTCGCACCAAGCCTGAACCGAATATTGTATATGACGATTGTTCCCCTATTGACGTTGCACCAATCAGACTGATAATCCATGCTGGAGCTCGCTCTGAACAGTTCGTTTCTTTTTCCGATGCGATAGCACGTTTCCTAGAATTGAAACCAAGAAGTGATGAAGAGGCGGTCGATGAAGAGCTCCAGAGACTCCAGCGACAACTCGAACAACAGAGAGGCGCGATTCAAGAGTTGAGGACACGCGCGGAGGAATGCTCAGAGCTGGCAGAGCTCCTTTTCGTCAATTACATCCCGATCAACGAAGTCCTCTGCAAGTTTAGAGAAAAAGCTGCTTCGTCCAAATGGAATGAGATCGTAGAGTTCTCAAAGGGATTTGATTTCATAAAAAAAATTGATCCTTCCGAACATTCGATCGAGCTTGAGATCCAGGGCAGGAGGATCAGACTTGATTACCTGAAAAGTCTTGAGGAAAATGCTGATACCCTTTACCAGGAGTCTAAACGTCTAAAAGAAAAAATTGAAGGGGCCCTTCTAGCTATCAAGGAGACTGAGGCTAAAATTGAACAGAGAGAAGCGTGCAGGGAGAGAGCTAGTTTCGCTAAAGATACGAAGAAAACAAAAGAGTTCTGGTTTGAGAGGTACAAATGGTTCATCACGTCTGGCGGGAAAATTGTCCTTGCTGGTAGGGACGCAAAGACTAACGAACAACTCGTCAAAAAGCACATGACTTCCACTGACAGATTTGTTCACGCGGACATTCATGGTGCACCGAGCGTCATTGTCAAAGATGGGGCGACAGCGAGTGAGGAGGAAATGGTGGAAGCGGGGATCTTTGCACTCGCACACTCAAAGATCTGGAAAGCTGGCGCAGGTGAAGGGAGTGCGTATTGGGTATTGCCAGATCAGGTTTCGAAGACGCCAGAAGCGGGTGAGTTCGTGCCCAGAGGTGCATTTATCATCAGGGGGAAAAGGAACTATCTTCACCATCTCCCTATCGAACTGGCAATTGGTGAGATCGAATACCAGGGCGAAAGGAAGATCATGTGCGGACCTCGGAGTGCCATAGAAAAGCGGTCGACGAGGTTTATTGTGATCGTACCAGGGGATACCGATAGGAATTTGATTTCGTCAGCCCTTGCAAAATTTTTCGGTGTCCCTGAAGAAGAAATATCGAGAGTTCTCCCACCAGGTGATATCTCCATTAAAGAGAAGAGAAATGTGGAGATAGAGGTTTAGGAGAGTGCCCGAGCCGGAATTCGAATCCGGGTCTGGAGGTCCGCAGCCTCCTAGGATGTCCAAGCTACCCCACTCGGGCTTCCTTCCGGGATATCAGTGTCCCCTTTAATTCACTTTCTGCCTAATAAGCTGTCGTCATATCCAGTTTTCCTTTCTTTCGGGCTAGGAAATCCGCGTACCTGAGGATGATTAATGAGAGGAAAAGGAAGAGAAGTATAGAGACAAGGAGTAAGACCGCCATCTCTTGCGTTGAATAGCCTCCAAGACCGCTGATCGAGACGGTCTCGGGCATCATCGCACGCCTTAGAAGTTCGAGCCAGTAAGTAATCGGAATGAATAGGGCTACCGTTTGTCCCCATGGAGGTAGAAAAGTTATTGGAAAGATCACGCCGCAGAACAGATAGAAAACGCCAGCGACGCCTTCGTTGATTCCTGCCCCGTGGCGCGCCGTCAGCAGGGAAATACCTGCGAGCGCGATGCCTATCGTGCAGATGCAAAAGAGCCCAAGGATCATTGCAACGACAAGTGCCAACCAATCGATTCTCCAGAGGTTAACAGGTAAACCGAGGACCAGTATCCCAAAGGCGAGTGTCACGATGACTGCTGCCGTTGTGATGATGATCTTGCTGATCCCTCGCCCAACGAGGTAAACTGAGAAGTTGATCGGTGCGATATAAATCTGCTTTAAGGTCTGATAATGTTCTCGATCTTCATGCACTACCCAGGTGATGCCAAATAAGACCTGCGCCACATACATGTAAAAAGCGTTCCCGATGAACATGTACGAGAAGAGCACGGGGTCAGCGTTAACAGACTTGAGAATAATGAGGTACATGAAAACAAGTATCAGTGTCGCCGTGATTGGCTTGATGATAGAATAAATGATGAAAAGAAAGGGGTTTGTCCAATTCGACTCCATCTGCCAGCCGAGCCACGCCGCCCACCTAATCGTTCGCAGATGTTCATTCACTGCCATCGCAAAGTCAGCCTCCCCTCTTTTTTACCCAGATTTTCCATGAAATTGAGCGCAACGCGGGCGCCGTAAATGAAAGCGACCGTCAAAAAGACAAGTATAATGATCTCGAGATTGACCGGTAGAAATCCCATTGTCTCCTGTCCTGCGAAAATCAGCTGCCTCATCGCATCGAGACCGAGAGTAATTGGAACAATCGAAGCCAGAAGCGCCGTCCAAAATCCAAGCGCTTTGACCGGGAAATAAAAGCCAGAAACGAAATAGATCGGTTCCTGAAAAACGCTCGATAAATGCCAAATTCCCCTGCCGTAGAGGAGATACAAAGAGGAGAACATCATCCCCATACCGTACAGTGCGAAAAGGGTGAGGAAGAAGACGATCAGGAGGCTACCTGGGGAAACGATCTTGATTTCTATACCAAAAATCAGTATACCTAAGGTGAGCGTTGACAGTGCACGGACTGATGTGAAAAAAATGCCACCGAGCGCCATCCCCGCGAGAACGGACATGCGCGACATCGGCGCCATAAGATATAACTGGAGGTTACCCACCTCTTTCTCCCAGTAGAATTGTGCCGCCATACTCCAAAGGACGTTGAGCCAATATGCTGTCATCGCGCCGCCGAGAATCACAAAACCGATGAAAACTGGAGGGGCGCCAAGCGCCTGATAATAAAAGGCGAACGCCGCTATCCCGAGGAGAGGGAGGAAGATGTCAAAGAATAGCCAACTCGGCTCCCTGAAAGATCCAATAATCCGAGGATAAGCCCTTCCGATAACAGCACGGAGATTCAAGCGCCAATCAATCATACCAGCCCTCTTCCGACTAGCTGCAAAAAGACGTCCTCGAGTGTCGGCTCTGCTTTGGTGAGGGAAAGCACCTTGACCCCCTTACCCGCAATCGCCTGGATGACCTCAGCCAGCACAGACTCTTCTTCCGTGACGATCCTGATCTTCTGGTGTTCACCGTTGATCTCACAACTGTAGCCCTTCACGCCGCTGATCTGCCCGAACCAATTGAGATCCATGACTTGCGTGGTCTCAAGGGTGAAAACCGCGTCTCTTTGAACCTGTTTCTTGAGGTTGTGGGGCGAATCGCACGCAAGAATGCGTCCCCGGTCGATGATCGCGACCCGGTCACAGAGTTCCTCAGCCTCCATCATATAATGCGTTGTAATCAGCGCCGTTTTTCCCTTCTGGCCTCTGACCCACCTCCGTATATAATCTCGGATCGTCCTACTCGAATTGACATCAAGACCCAATGTCGGTTCATCAAGGAAGATCAGATCGGGATCGGTCACGAAACCCCTGACGACATTCATCCTCTGCCGTTGGCCGGTCGAGATCGTTCTCACCTTGGCGTTTGCTTTGTCCACAAGCGCAAACTCATGAAGCAATTCATCGACCCTTCGCTTAGCGATTTTACTCGGGATGCCGTAGAACTGTGAAAACATCCAGAGGTTTTCTTTCACGGTTAACAATCCATATCCAGAAATTTCCCCACCTGAAACCATGTTGATCAATGGTCTTATCTTGTGCGCTTCCCTCTCCACATCATACCCCAGTACTGTGACCTTCCCCGAGGAAGGAAGCAATAGAGTTGCGAGGATTTTTATTAGCGTCGTCTTGCCTGCGCCGTTCGGTCCCAGCAGGCCAAAGAGCTCGCCTTCTCTTACATCGAGATTGATGTTATCGAGGGCAATGATCGGTGGCTGCCTCGCGTTCCCCTTAAAAGATCGACTTAGTGACCTGCACTCAACGGCATTGTTCATCGTTGGCGAGGAAAAGAATGAGGGTGATGAAAAATATATCGATTCATTGCTCGAGCTGCTGCCAGTAGCGCGTCACGTAGCCCGCGATCCGATTCCTCATCGTGGGGGAATAAACATCCGTGAGCTTCTCTACTAACAGCTTGTTGTGCTCGAAATCATCATTGAACGCCTTTGGATATTTCTTGACAAGTTCGAGCGCTACCCTCTTGATATACGTAGGTCGTATTTTTCCCATGCCTACACCGGTAGCTCGGGTTAAGCCATATTGTTATTTAAGCCTTTTCAACTCGTCCCGTCTCGGCTTTCCGCAACTCATTTTTCCCTCAGGACACGGCCCTCTCATGCAAGGCGGTCCCGCATTTTCGAAAATCGCTGGCGATACTTTCTTGACCTCGGCGAGCATCCTATCCGCGACCTCCCTGATTTCCCACTGAGCACGATTGCAACAGCGGAGCGAAAAGAAATGAAGAAGTTCCCTCGCGTTCATCGTAATAGTAATGTTCGTCGTGCATGCGTTTGGTAGGACATACCGCGCGTCCTCTACGTCGACTTTTTTGGATAGTCGCCTATAAACTTCCCAGATCTCATCCATCAATTTTCTGAACTCTTCGGCCAACTCCCCCTCTCTGGCGATACTCGGTGGGATCACGTAGTCGGCGCGATCCATCGAGACGTATCGTTGGCTCTGCTGTGAATATGACGCAATCCTGTGGCGCACGAGCTGGTGTGTCAGTGCTCTCGAAACGCCTTCTACACTGAATGTGTAGCATGCGTGCTCGATGACAGAATGATGGCCCATGCCGACAACCCTCGAAATGATTTTACCCGATCGATTATCCTCGATGTCGACCAACAATTCGCTCGCTGGTTTTTCAGAATAACAGGACTGCGCGGCAGCGGCGCAGAGTCTCTCGGCGTCCTTTGTATATGAAAGTAGTTTAACCCTCATCGATCGCCTCTCAGCTTCCTCTCTCTAGATTGTTCTTGTGCGATATATGATTTTCATAAGTATTGATCTGAATAAGTGAAGCAAAACGATGCTTCGGCGTTGCCAGATAGTGATTTCCTTTCATCATGCAGTGGCCATTCTCTCAAGTCCCGTAGTCTGAAAACCTTGATTCCATCCTTGTTTAAGAGTTTCATTATGCCCTCAATGTGCCCGTCGCCAACAACGGCGACAACTTCACCATAATTCGAATACGCGTCCTCAATTCTCGATGCCATCATTCTATTTCGGTCATCGATGAGCAACCTCTTGATCGTCGGAAATTGTTCACCGAATGACCTGAGATAATCCTCCCCGTTTTCCTCGAACATCGCCAATTCTTTTTCGATTCTCCCCTTTGAAATGAAAAAACCAGTAATTGCTGAAAACATGAGGCAGACTTTTTCCTTGACAGGCATTTCTTTCCAGAGTCTTTCAAAAACTGCCGTAGCATCGTCATCTATGAATTCAACGACCGCCCCGACTTCTATCGCGGCTTCCGCCGCAGCGATCATCTCCATTCCCACTTCCCCACCAAATTCCCTGGCCATTCTTCTCTGAACTTCCGCGAGCATGCGGTACATGATAGGCAGCGACCGGATTGCGCCAGGATTCCTGAGAGCCTCGTAACGACGTGGGTCTAGCTCGACGCAAACGGCCTTGGGCCTGTGAGAGAATATGATCTGGCGAACCTGTTCGGATATGTTGAAAACGTGGCCCACACCGATGAGCGTGATCATTGTTCAACTCATTGCGCGAAGTTTTTAATAATCTTTTCATGCTCTTCTCTGAACACGGAAATGACGAAGGAAAGACGGTTCGATCTTGTTGCCTTTGATATGGATGGCGTCCTCGTTGACTATCCGAGCTCATGGACATGGATACATAATCACTTCGGCGTGACTAATGAAACCTCATTAGAGGAATACATACGCGGGGAGATCGATGATACTGAATTTATGCGCAGGGACATCGCTCTCTGGAAAGCGTGCAAAAAGGACTTGAGCAAAAAAGACATCGAAAGTATCCTCACACCACTACCTCTATTAAAAGGGATTGACGAGACAGTCCGCGCATTGAAAAATGCTGGGATGAGAACTGTCATCGTGAGCGGCGGGATAGATGTTATCGCCGAAAGAATCAAACGGATCTTTGGATTCGACGATTACATCGCAAATGGTCTCGAGTTCGACGAAAAGGGGTGCTTGACCGGCGAAGGAATCTTGAGGGTTGAGCTGACGAATAAACGGCGGGCACTGGATTCGTTTCTTCACAGATGGGGCATTTCAAGGAACAGAGTGGTGAGCATAGGGAACAGCTTTGTCGATGTGTCGATGTTCGAGGACTGCGGTCTTTCAATCGCATTTAATCCCATCGATGAGGTCGTCGTTAAAAACGCTGATGTCATCGTTCGATCGAATGACTTGCGTGCCGTCCTCCCTATAATTTTAGAAGAGCCCTCTCAATCGCCGCTGTATCCATATTCACCGATCAATGGCACGAAGACACAGCCACCAAGATTCATTTGAAGATACTTATTTTGTTTTTTCTCGACGAGAATGAGGTCCTGGTACCATCGACCGCCGACCGGTACAAGCAGTTTGCCACCCTCAGCGAGCTGATGCTTCAACGGTTCAGGGACACTCGGAGCCGCAGCTGCGACGCAAATCCTGTCGAACGGCTCATATTCCTTCAGCCCCCTCGATCCGTCGCCAATGACGATCGTTACGACGTCGTCGTACCCCGCTTCTTTGAGATTTTTCTTCGCTCTTTCAGCGAGAGACTCGATTCTTTCGACACTATACACATGGCCATTCGGTCTCACGAGCTCCCCCATGACAGCTGCATGATAACCAGATCCCCCACCGACCTCAAGAACTTTCATCCCTGGATGAAGATCGAGAATTTCGACCATGAGAGCGACCATATGCGGTGCGGAGATCGTCTGCCCTTCCCCAATTGAAAGGGGCGTATCGATATACGCACTTCGACGGATACCCTCAGGAACGAATAGGTGCCTTGGAACCTTTTCCATAGCTCTAATCACATCGGGCTTTGTGAGGTAACCCTTTTCAATGAGAGATCTGATCATCCGCTTCCTCTCGGCCTCGAATTCCATGCATCAAGCACCTCAAGCGTTCGTCGTCCTGACGATCTTTGCGTAGATCCTCACAATCTCCCGCGCTTCGCTTCCGCCATCTCTCAGCATCCTATCTTTTGTCTTGATGTTGTGCACAACGACATTGTACTTCCCGATGGTCAGGAGATCGCCAACATAAAACTCCTCGTCGGGCGGAACAAGCATCTCAGCGGGGATCGTTTTACTCCCCTTATTGATTGAAATCTTAACTTTTACCCTATCAAATCTCTTCGCCCATATCGTCCCTATTTCTCTGGCGACGCATTCCTTCATTCTCTTTTCGCCACTTTCAATCGATGTCACGACGACTTGCGTGTCCCCTACGATTAATTCATCGCCGATGGTTATCAGCTCGTCAGGACCGAGCTCGATTTCCTCTCTCTGCGATTTCCCAAGGTCGCTAACGATGACGGGGATCCTCAACGGTTTCATTTCAGTGTAGAGAGTGGTGTGAACGGTGCCGCATTTTCTGCAGCGCACGGTCGCCTCCAGTGTTTCCTTCTTTCCTCCAACCCTGCCCCTGAGAACCTCATGGAGGGTATTCGTACCGCATGAGGGGCACTCCAAGTAAATAGCAGTCGGGATCGTCATTTCAATCTTCACAATCCATTTAACGAACTCCCAGTTATAATTATCGGTCGACCTTGAACAACCGGTCGTGGCCCGGAACCACGTAGTCTGCAAAACTGACTATCCTCCTCATGCTCTCGAGCGCCTCTGATGCATCGTAATGTATCCCTGGCGGTAGCCACTTTGTATAATTATCCTTCGTTGGCAATGCGTCACCTACGATCGCAAATTTCGATCCAGATTTGACGAAAACACTGATGCTTCCCCTCGTATGCCCAGGCGTGTGAACGATGCGGACACCTTCAGAGAGATCGATATCACTGTAAATTTTCGTGAATTGATCTGGGGGATATTCGCTCGCGTGTGCAATGAACTGCGCGTTGGCAAAGAGATCGTTATTTCCGGCATGATCGTGGTGAAGGTGCGTGAGCACTACGACATCAATCTCGTCGCATCCAATACCCAGGTTTCTGAGGGACGCGAGTATTTTTTCACGATACGCGGGACTACTCGTGTCCACGATTACCTTCATCTCGTCATTATAAATGAGAGTTGAACTTGAGTGCGCCTCTACGACGAAACCACCAGCTTTCCGGATCATACCCTCACAGAGGACTTCTACAGTCATTCCCTTCATCTCACCACCGTCACGAAATCGCATGATGTGCAACGAATCTGGAACCCGTTGAAGGAGAGGGACGAGCCACATTTTGGACAACGTGCCCTCTTTACAAAATATTCAAGCCAGGCCTTTCTCACATCTTCAAATCTTTCTTCCCTTATTATTGCCAGCGCGTTCTTCAATTCTTGCGTTGTCGCAAGAGATTCGAGCGCAGATGCTTCTAGCCGAGACACTTCTTGTTTTTTCTGCTCAGCGGCTTTGATCCCTGGCGACATCACAGAAGCGATCAACGCACCACCGAGGAATCCGCCGATATGTGCGGTATATGCGATCGGTCCGGAGTCAATAAAAACCATGACGACTTGGATCGCAAACCACGATCCGACCGAGAGCCAAACAGGTACGCGAGGTAAGAAAAGAGGTCCGAGAAACATCGGGATCTCTTCTCTCGGATAGAGAAGGAGGAGAGCCCCCATAGCCCCAGAGATCGCACCAGAGGCACCGATTATTAGCACATTGGAACCCCATTGAACGAGAGATTCCATCAACACCCCGAGCAACCCAGCGAGCAAATAAATCACAAAAAAGCGCGATTTTCCTATCCTGAGTTCGAGGTGCCCACCAATGAGGTAAAGAAAAAGCATGTTGAATAAGATATGCGCAATCGACGAGTGCACGAACATCTGCGTGAAGAGTGTGTAAAAATTCTCCAGAGAAATGAGATACACTGGTCTAAACCCCAATTCAAGCTGGACTGGAGATATCGCAAAGAAGCCAAAATCTCTCAATGAAATGATCGTGAGAAAATAAACAACGAGATTCCCCATGATCAAAGAGTTTGTCATGCTGACTCGTTTCGTGAAGCCGATGGAGATCGAAAAAATGATAACGATGATTGCAATCCACGAAAGAGAGTTCATTCAAACACCTGGCAGAGCGTAGCAAGCTCCAGCATTATCTGCATTTCGCAAGTCAATGAAAACGACCCCGCTGATTTTTTGCGAATTTGACAACAAGAATATCCTTTTTATGCTGTACAATTGTATCGAGCCGCAGACAAGGAAAGAATATGCGGATCAACGAGCAGATTCAAATTACAGAATGTCCTGGCGTTTATCCACCGAGGGAAGACACGTTCCTTCTACTTGAATCAGTTGAAGTAGAAAGAGACGAGGAAGTCCTTGAAATTGGTTGCGGGACTGGGATCATTTCGATTCACTGCGCGATAGCCGGTGCCATCGTCACCGCCGTTGATATCAATGACGCGGCTGTACAGTGCACGAGAACCAATGCTGAAAGAAACTGTGCGCATGTTAACGTCATCCGTTCCGATCTCTTTTCAGCGATCACCGGAAAGTTTGACACAATCATTTTCAACCCGCCATATTTGCCTGTTGAACAGGATAGGGACGAATCCGTCTCATGGGCTGGAGGAAGGGGCGGCGTCGAAATATTAGCGCGTTTCCTGTACTATGTTCCCCAGTTTCTGAAGGAGACCGGGAGAGTCTTCATCGTCGTTTCATCACTCATGAATCAGGACACTCTGGAGAAAGTGCTTGCCCCCTTCAAAGTTGACTGCATCGCGAGGAGGAGGATGTTCTTTGAGGAACTGGCTGTTCTTCGCCTCCGACTTCCTTAATCTCCAATGACCCTCGCAATTGCTTTCCTCAATAACTCACTTGCGATCTTGCCGTCGATCTTTCCTCTCAACTGCGACATGACCTCCCCCATGAGCGGGCCCATCGCGTTCATCTTCCTCTCCTTGATAAGTTCTTTTCTCCCCTCCACGATCTGCTCGATGATAGTCATGGCCTCGTTCATTGAAATCGTCTTCAGACCGAGGTCCTCGATCGCCTTCTCGAGAGGAATGCCTTTCGCGATAAGTCGCAAAATATCTGGGAGCGCTTCTTTGGCGAATCTATTATCGTGAAGCGCCTGGAAAATCTCCACAATTCTGCTATCGTCGATTGAGTAAACGCCAATGCCTTCCCTCTCGAGCTCCGGAAAGGTGTTCAGGAGCGTTTTCGCGACGATATTCCCGAGGCCCCATCTCGATGCGATTTCTTCGAAAATCTCTTCGAACCCTTCTCTGATGATCTGCTCAGCTTGCTGCTCATGAATGCCGTATTCCGACACGAAGCGCTTGACTTTTGATTCGGGCAACTCTGGCAGCCTCTCTCTGATACGAGCGACCAGCTCAGTGTCTACCGCAATCGGTTTCACGTCGGTTTCGGGGTACATCCTTGCAGCACCTGGCAGTGGCCTGCTGTATGCCGTTGTCCCGTCGGGCAACGGATCTCGTGTTTCCTCAGGTACGCCGATCAGGGCATATCGAGCGCGCATGGCAACGGCCTCAAGAATCCTTTCGACTCTCCCCGGCAGATCAACACAAATAACAAAAGCGTCTGTTTTGTCTAGGCCTAGCTCTTTCCTTACAGCAGTGACCGCGGCTTCGTCGATTCCGTATGCTGGTAACTCATCCGAGTGGAAGATTCCTCCAGCTCCTCTTGCCCTCGCATGATGTGCGAGCTCCGCACCGAGACGGAGGCGGCCGTCCGCGCTCTTGAGCACACCGCCAAAACCCTTCAATGGAAGTGCGAGAGCCTTCCCGCCCGAGGAGATCGATGACCGAATGATCTTTGACTTTGTTTCTCTAAAAACATCCGTACAATCAACTAAACACGGTGCAATATCCTGCGTAGCACGGGCCAGTAGCATATCCCTTATCTCGAGTAACATCTCCTGTCTCTCAATCTCCTTTGCGACATAAGTCGGTAACATCCGAAGGTCCTGAACCCCCTTGATCTCGACTCTCGCCCCGCCTGGAATTGAAATGTTGAGGTCCTCACGGATCGTGCCGATTCCGCGCTTCACCCGCTTCGTCGCTCTTAGGAGAGATCCGATCTTCTGAGCAGCGATCTTGACTTCTTCAGGCGTTCGGAGCTCAGGGCCCGTTGCGATCTCCACAAGTGGCATACCGAGGCGGTCAAGTTTGTATGTGACCTCACCGGACTTCACCTCAATCTTCCTTGCAGCATCTTCTTCGAGGCAGATTGTCGGGATCGAGATCGTTCTACCATTGATCTCAATCGAACCGTCCATCGCGATCAGTGCAGTTCTCTGAAAACCCGTCGTGTTTGAGCCGTCGATAACAATTTTTCTCATAAAGTGTATCTCATCAACCGGTGTCGCGTTAAGAAGCGAAGCGATGGTCAAAACGATCTCAATTGCATCGCGATTCGCATCGTGTGGTGGCTCCTCATCTGCCTCTACAAGACACGAGACGCCTGGAGGTGCTTGGTAGTTAAACTTTAAGCGCTTCTCTGCCTCGGCGAGCGCTGCACGATCGATGTCACCGAGTTCACTCTGGGTAGGCCTCAACCTCCGCGTAATAGAAGCACCTTCGTGATCAACAAGCGTCGAGTCGCAAGAACAGAAGAGTTTCTTCGTATCGAGCTGCTGATGGATTTCAAGGCCGATGATCGCTTCCTTAGTCATCGAGTTCCCTCCTGGGCGAGATCTCACCTCGAAGATTCTCGCGCATCATCGATTCAATCTCCTTCTCCGACGAGGCGTGAGCAAGTACCCACATTAATTTCACATACGCCGTCTCGGGAAGCATATCTTCACCAGGAATCACGCCTGCGGCAAGAAGATCCCTTCCAGTGTCGTACACATTGAGATTAGTCCTTCCGTAGAGACACTGGGATGTCATGACGACAGTGGTCCCTGATCGGATCGCTCTCGCGATCGACTGGACCATATCAGACGAGACATGTCCGAGACCTGACCCGGCGATCACTATCCCCTTGTGCTCATTCAGGATTCTCTCGAACTTAGAAGCACTCATACCAGGATAGAAATACAGAAGCGCAACGTTCTCTTCCATTTCTTTTTTTAAGACAACTCGATCATCGTTCTTTTTCTTGTAATGCGACAGATATTCAATGCCTCCTTCAAAATGAATCCGCGCGATCGGTCTCGCATTAATGCTCGCGAAAGCGTCCCGTCGGCTCGTGTGCATCTTTCTCACTTTTGTACCACGATGAATTAAAGCAGATGTATCTGACGGGGACTCGTGCATGAGCACACACGCTTCAGCAACATCCGATTCGACCGCAAACCTCACAGCTGCGATAAGATTCGTATACGCATCCGACGAGGGACGATCAGAGGACCGCTGTGCACCGACAAGAATGACAGGCCGCGGGAGGTTTTCAAACATGAAGGAGAGGGCCGCCGCAGTATATCCCATCGTGTCAGTCCCATGGGGGACGATGCACCCTTCAACGCCGTCCCTCAGTTCATCCGCAACCGCCTCCGCAAGCATCTGCCATCGCTCGACCGTCATATTCTCGCTGAAGATTGAGAATAGGACCCTGGCCTTTACGTTGCAAATATCTGCGATCTCCGGCACAGCGCTGACGAGCTCATCGGCTGTCAGTGCAGGGTGCACCGCCCCCGTCCGGTAATCGACATAACTGGCGATTGTACCTCCTGTTCCGATGATTGAAACTGTTTTTTTCTCAGGCCTCATTGCATGTTCAGATCGTTTTGTCCCCTTACTGAGTGCTTTCTCAATCAGGTTAATATTCGAAGTTCCCGAAATCTTAACCCCGACATTATAACCATTCTTCAATTTCAAAATAATAATATCTGGATTACTAAAGGAGTGATGTGGCATAAGAATGCCTTCGATTCTCTTCCGATCAGTTTCCACGACAATTCGATCGCCTTCTTTGGCCCCACTTCTTTCCAATAGCGAGAGGACTTGTGCGGAGTAGCTCATTAATGACCCCGAAAAGAGAATAGAGTCCAGGCTTAACTATTTTGGTAAAAGATGGTTAAGAGAAAAACAAAAAAATTAAAAAAAGAAAATTGAAAGGAGTTTATTTCTTTCCGGCCTCAACGAGAAGTGCTACAGCGACCAGGAATATCGAGATCATCAGGAATATGAACGCGAATCCAGGGCTGTATGTTACGGCCTTCTCTACTGGGGTCTCGATGATGACTTCGGTGTTCTTGTCTAGTACAATGTTCTTCTCTACAAATCCCTGATCGAATGATGCATTAACTGTGTATATCCTCGCCGTACCTATACCGGCACTTGTCTGTACGAATCCGATTGCACATACACTGAAATAGCCATTGTCGTCTGTCGCACCTTCTCCGATAACATTTCCCTCCTCATCGTAGATAACAACCCAAACACCGCTCACTGGCAGACCGTCTTGATCAAGAGTCCTTACCGTGATCTTGTAGTAGATCGTCAGAACTGATGTGTCCTCCACCTTTGCTTTCTCAAAGACCACTTCAACGGCCGACGCTGTCGAGCCACCGGTCAGGTAGATGTCAAAGTCGCCCGCATCCAACACGACATTTCTGAGTTCTGCTGTCGAGGATGCAAGGAAGACTGCGTCATCGAGGACTTTGATCATACCACCGTTAATTGTAACGGTCGATTGAGAGGCATATATACCGTCGTACACAAAGATTGGGAGCGAAACGTTCCACAGCGTGCCATAGCTGTCATAATACGGTAGCACAAGTGTTGTCATCTCTATTGTGTCGCTGCATGTGATAGTCGATCTTACTGCGTAGATAGCGTACTGGAGCATTCCGTAAACATTGTCACTTGCGGTCACGGTCGAATCAACGGCGAAGATACCGTAGTGGTTGAACTGCATCTCAGCGATCATCTCAGGTGTGATCATCCAGTCTCCGAATATCGGAACCGATTCTCCAGATAGAATCAAAGGTGCGTAAGCTGACATGACATCAACGAGCGTTGAGTATCCGATTTGGTTATCCTGAACCGCAACATTGCTGTTCTTGACATAAATCTCGATTGGGTTGAACATGACAATGTTGTCGTGCAGTGCCCCGTTCACCTCAAGCAGGTAAATACCGGACGCCCAGTTCATTATGATCATGTTGTCAATAACGTTTGCCAGATTCGCTCCAACTGCGTATATACCGCGGTTGTTCATCGTGATAGTGCAGTCCTTGATCGATGGTGCTGCGTCTTCTCCTTCAATGAACACTCCGTCCATACCGTTATAGATGATCGTTGTACTCGAGATGACCGGTGAGCAGTTGTCTACGTGGATACCATTTCTCTGGTTATCTGAAATGACGCTTGATCTGATTTCAACAGTTGAACCTGGACCAAGATATAGCTCGTCCGCATTGTTGACATAGCTCGTATCCATATTCATCGTTCCGTAGACCTTGAAGGCGAAGTAATCACCTCCCATTTGTTTAATCCACGGCTCCCACCAGACGTACGATGTGATCTCCGAAGATACGACGTTCAATGTGCCGCCAGCTTCTACTGTGATCTGAGCGACACCGTCCTGATAATCACCGGCAAGGACAAGGCTCCAGACATTATCGAGCGTCAAAGTGCCACCATCGATGATGGTCAAATCACAATATAGCTCGACGTTGTTGTTTCTGACCACGGAGACGCTATCCACTATCCACTCCGCATATGCGTATACATATACACCATCGTACGCATTATCGGTATAGACCCCATTGTACACGATAACGGAGTATGACCAGTAGATATAGAGACCGTACTCCACATTTTCGATGACCGTATTGTTGCCGATAATTGCATCCTCGCAATACTCGAGGTACAGCCCACCACCGTTCTGGCTAAATATATTATTCTCGATGATCACTGACCAACACTCGTAGAAGTATGCTCCATCATACACATTCTCAGTAACTGCGTTGTCTGAGAACACCAGCATCTCAACATAATCGATATAGACTCCGACGAGGTTGCCGCTGATCGTGTTACTTGTGATATTAACGCTCGATGAATCATAGATGTACAGACCGTATGTGTCACCTGATTCGAGTCCGTTATTTGTCACCGCATTTTCCGATATGATGATGTCCCACGAGTATTCAACGACAATGCCATCACCGCAGGAATCGACCTCGTTACCCGATATGTTCACCGCCTCGCACGAGTCGATGTCAATCCCCGTCGCATATGCGCCGCCGATGATCTGATTGTCAACGACCTCGCCTGTCGAGTACATCAGTGAAATTCCGATTACCTCCGAATTCATGATCGTGTTCTGGCTAATAGACACATTGCCGGAATAGACCTCAATTCCATAGGCCGCATTCACTATCGTATTTCCTGAGATTTCTACAGCGAATGTGTCGAGCAACTCCGAATCTGACTCGACATAAACTCCTCCCGCATATTCTGAGTCCTCTGATGCAATCGTGTTACCGATGACTGAGCATGCGATCGCTAATTCGAAGTCATTCTCGTCATAGTCATTTGTGTCTACGTATGCGGATATCCAAATCCCATCTGCCCATTCAGACTCCGCAGTGCCCAGTTCATTGTTCTCGATGAGTACATTGAGGTCAAGGCCCACTTTTGCATTGCTTGTCAGATCGTAGTACGAATACTGGTAGAGAGAGACATCAACATACACCCAAATACCATCTGAGTTGAAATCCGTAACTTTGTTGTCAGTGATCTCAACTTGGGATTGAACATCAACTGCAGACTGCCCGTAATATGAGCCTGGGTACGATTCATAGCCTATCCCATAATCGACACTACCGTTTATCTCGTTCTGGGTGATGGAATATGTGTAAATGCTGGATACTTGTGGCGAATAATCCATTGCAAGAGAATGTGATTGAGCAGTTACCCAGTCGTAGACATAAATGCCGTACCCTATTGATGAATCCTCTGCGACCAGAATCTTGTTGCCGCTGATTATTGTGTCAACCTGAACAGAAGCGATGGCGTTACCCCAATATGCTTCCGCATCATTGCCCATGTAAATCGCGGCATAATAGGATTCCATGTCCGCCATTCCGCTCACTTCAATCTCATTTTCCAGAATACTGCATGTCCCAGTCATCAACACCTCTGGCTGTGAGAACACACTGATATAGTCTTGGACATAGGCGTACGTGTATACCTCGATCCCACAGCCGTTGTAACCCCACCATTCAACCAGTGGATAGGCTGAGATCTTGTTTGCAATGACATCAACAGTAAATGACATCTCGGTTGTGCCAGAGACTTCCACCTCGTTCGGCGGATAATAATAATCGAATTCCGCATATGCTTCGACATCTATGTAAATCCCATATACTGCATAAATTTCGTTGTTCGAGACGCTGAGCGATAGTGTAGCATTTTGTGTTCCCGCGTAGTTGTACACGCCAGAATAGATTCCGATGTAAATACCCTCATATGCGCCCTGGACCTTGTTCCCTTCTACGACGACCGTTGTTTCTGAGGTGCCTATTCCTGTACCGTCAGATTGTCCCTGTTCGACCTCAAAGTATATACCATCCCATATTGCCAATTCAGTCAAACTGGCGATCTCATTGCCCACAATCTCCACATTTGTTGAGGACTCAAAGTCTGCCTGAGAATATAGATCCAAATAGCAGATTATGCCAGAGACCCAATACTCAGTCGACAGTGCATCGATTTCGTTTTCTGAGATCGCGATGTCCGAAGATATCACCAGGCCATCCGTATCCGCAGACTGATCTACTTCAATACCATCAAAGTATTTGGGCAACTCAATTGAATTCCCAACGATTTGCACACTTGAGACTACACTAACAGCAGCGTACGAATAAACGTAGAAACCCGAATAGATGACCGAGTACTCGATTAAGGACAACATCCCCAATGTTGGCTCTCCTACGAAGACATTCTCCGTGATGCTTTCTTCGATCGCGATGTCCCATACGGAGCTATCATCAACTTCTATATACGTGCCTATTGCAATGCCGCCGCTGTTCTCACCGACATTCTGAGCGATGCTTCTTGTTGCCTTATATTCGACGATCTCATTGAGGCCATCGTCATCATATACTTCGCTCACGATCAGAACTGACACGGAATTGATCTCGGTGAATCTGTTGTTTGTCACTGAAATAACATCTTCGCCACCCCATTGAGGATCTGATACAAAGGCCACAGCAACCGCACCGAAGTACGAGAATGTGGAATCTGCGACGTCCGCGTTCACTGTCCCATTGTCTGCATATGCTATTAGCCCTGCCTCTACGAAACCTCCGTAAACATGGCTCATGCTAATGTTGTTGACAGATAGGCTGACGTCTCCATTGAAGGAATTAAACACTGCTCCTGAAAGCACATGACTGATTGAGCTGTCTAACATTGAGGCTTCGATGTCATTCTTTGAGAAAACCATAAGGCCGTATCCACCCATGGTCATTCTGGTCAAGTAGATGCTCCTGTAATCAGCATCATAAACATTTGGAATCCAAATGTCGTTAAGTGTCCCATAGAAACCAGGAGCTCTTACTCCGTAATCATTTGAATAATCGCTGTAATTCAACGAATTCATTTCAGCATAAATGAACTGTATGTCGCCATTAGAATACAACACCGCCTCGAATGTGTCCGTGAGAGGATATTCGCCGCTCTTGTAGACCCACCACTGGATGACAATCATGTCATCGTCATAGATCTTATAGCTCATATACGGCCAAGTAACAAAGTTGAAGTTATCCTGGCAGGGAACGATGAGATTTCCACCTGTTGAATCAAGATCGATCGGGAAACTGCCTGTGTAGGGGGATCCAACCGAGATGTACCCATTTCTATATACGTACAGGTCTGTGTAGCTGCTCGTCCCAAACGGGAACTCAAATGGCAGCGATATGTACATACTCGATGATGTTGTATAATTGCTTCCGGGATTAATGATCGCGTATTCGTAATCAATCTCCTTTGGGTAATATACAGCGTAATTGGGAGCTCCCTCGTTGTTTATTTCGGTTCCCTGCATATCCAGAGACGCTTGTCCGTCGGCGTAGGCATATATTGAGATGAGATAATTGTCAACGAAAACAGAATCGGTGATGATGATACTTACATTTCCGCCCGCCTCAAGGTCCATTCCAGTCATACCGCCGCTGACTATGGTATCTGCGATCTCAGCATTCAAGTCCGCCTCGTTCGACTCCGCGAATACACCAGTCCCAAAATCAGCGTTCTCGATACTGACATATGCCAAGTTAAGGTACACATTGCCAGTCGCTGAGTTCGCAATGAGCGCGTACTGGGTGTTGTCTGCGAGTGAAACGTCGGAAAGCACCACACTGACGTCGCCTTCATCGGCATATGCTGCAACGCCCACGGCGTTCTCAAACACATCCGATATCGAGAGGCCAAGGTCCACGGCTTCCAATCCCTCTACCTGGAGGCCTGTTTCACCGCAAAGTCCAATCGACGAAGATTCGACGACGGCTTTAACAGCTCCGTTGGCCGCGTAAATCAAAACACCGTGCTGGTAACATGCACTCGCCAACAAGTTGTTGATGCTTGCCTCGATATCGCCACCAGTCGAGTAAACGATCACCCCAGAACTCAGATTCGAGTTGACCACCTCAGTATCGGCGATCGTCACATCGATCCACCCAGTCGCCTGCACCACAATGCCTGAATTAACATTGGAAACATGGCATCCCGAAATCGAAACCGTTGCATTTCCGCCGTTGACCAAGAACATCATCGCGACGCCGTTAATCGTCTGGACGTTCAACCCGGATACCTCGACATCCAGGTCAGAATCCGTTTCCCACCACAATCCGTTATCGAGAGCGTCGGAAATCAGGGTATCGGAAATCGTAACGTAACCGCCGTTCACACTGACTGCAACGAGAGTGTACTCAATAATTGCATTAGAAAGGACCGAGTCAGTACTGGTTGATGTAAAGATAAGACCTCCCCAGTATGTCGTATTTGCCGAGAAAAGAATCGGTTCATCGGGTGTACCCTGAGCGACTAACTTCCCACTAATCGTCAGTGTGTTGAACGCATCCGCCAAAACAGTGACGTTCTTTTCAATGGTCAATGTCGCTCCAGACTTCACCTCTATCGATGCATTCAGGATGTAGGGGCTACCAGCTTCGTCCCAGGTTGTGTCGGTGGTGATGTCTTCGTAAACGTAGGTGGGTCCCGCCGCGCTTGCATTCCCACTGTTCAGAATAAGAAACAGTGCGAATAAGAAAACAAGTGCACCGAGATACACCAGCGTTCGTTTTCCCAGAACGTGAGCTATGGCAGGCTCACGTTCATTTATATCGTCTGAACTCATAGTATTTCACCCCAAAGACTGTTCAAATCCTTCCTCCCTGTTATAAGGATTTATATGTAGTATTGGAGTTTCTTTATTTAAAGGTTGTCGGATTCCACTTCAATGCTGGAACATCCCTAAACGGGACAATTATCTTGGAGTATTGTTCAAGGACCTGTGGTATCTGGCTTGATCGCATAGTTTAACTTCGCTTTTCGATCTTGATATCGAGAAGAAAATCAAACCCTCGAGTCATATCTGGAATGTCGAAAGAATGATTTCGGACTTGAAAGTTATTGAGAATGAAGATATTCCATTTTTTTTCCAGATCGTTTTCTGAAATGATCTTATACGACATCCACGATCTATGATCCTCACAATACCAGCAATTGAGTCGTCTCATTCATTCCTATTTCCCGTCTCGGGTCTTGCATCTCACAAGAGAAGAGAAGTAAGGCCGCCACGAAATTCCGTATCATAAGGGGACTGCGGGGCAAAATTTCTATCCCAATCAACTGTTGCATATTCATGCACAAAGTAACAGAGGTCTCAATGGAAATCGACGTTCTTGCCGAGAATAGGAGGATTGCTGCCGAAAATCACCGACTACTTAGAAGCAAGGGGATACGATCAATCGATGTCATGGGGTCAATTGGATCGGGAAAGACTGCATTGATCGAAAGAATCGCCTTAGAGCTTATCAAGAGTGGCAAGAGACCAGCGGCAATCGCTGGAGACGTCGCAGGCCAGGACGATTACGATCGGTTCCGGGCACTTGATATCCCCGCAGTCAATATCAATACCGGCAAAGAATGCCACCTTGATGCACACCTAGTCGGTCACGCACTCGAAAAGTTGGACCTTGATTCAATCGATTTTCTCTTAATTGAAAACGTTGGAAACCTTGTCTGTCCTGCGGATTTTCCACTGGGCACCGATAAGAGGCTAGTCATTATTTCCGTCACTGAAGGAGACGACATGGTGAGAAAGCATCCTATGATTTTTTCAGTAGCGGACGTAGCCGCACTCAATAAAATAGATCTGGTTCCCTATCTCACGGTTGACCCGCAAAGGATCCTGAGTGATTATCAGAGAATTAAGAAAAATGCTGTCCTTCATCTCATTAGCGTCAAAACGGGAGAGGGGCTAGAAGAGCTGATGAGAGATCTCGGAATTGAGCTCTGAGCATTGATTTAGTTGACAGCGAAATCTCGACATTGGGATTTGTCGCCTAAAACGCTCTAAGGAGGAAATGCATCAGGTCCAGATCCTTATAACGCGTTTCAATTGTGTTTCCAGATGAGTTCTTGATCCGTTATGTTATCCTCACTAAATCATATTTATATGCACCAAAACCTTTCTCATACTCGGGATCAATAATGAGAGTCCTTTCGGTCGGTGGAGGAGGAAGAGAGCACGCAATTGTGCGAGCGCTCGTCGATGGTGGAGCTGAGGTTTACGCCGCGATGAGCAACAGAAATCCAGGAATAGCGAAAATTTGTAGGGAATTTAAGCTGGTCAAGGAAATTGATTTTGAAACAATCACTGAGTTCGCCGTCGACGCAGGAGTCGAAATGGCGGTTATTGGACCCGAAGCACCCCTCGATGTTGGCCTCGTCGATGCGCTTTCCCGACAGGGCATTGGGTGCGTGGGGCCGAACAAGGCTGCTGCAAGAATTGAGACGTCAAAGCAGTTTATGAGAAACCTCATGAAAAAATATGAAATTCCAGGGAATGTCTATTTTAAAGCGTTCAATGATTTTGAACAGGCAAGAAAGTTTGCAATTGATTGTGATAAACAACTTGCTGTCAAGCCCATTGGACTAACGGGCGGCAAAGGTGTAAAGATCGAGGGGGAACACCTGAAGGACAAAAAC
Organism: Methanomassiliicoccales archaeon; assembly: GCA_029907465.1. Lineage (NCBI taxonomy): Archaea > Methanobacteriati > Thermoplasmatota > Thermoplasmata > Methanomassiliicoccales > Methanomassiliicoccales archaeon. Next base: position 17,009 of record JARYLV010000011.1, on the reverse strand, counting down.
GAAGTGATTGATTATATCAGGGAGATTTTTGATAAAAAAATTGGTGGAGTCGGCGTCGTTCTCGAGGAGCGACTGGAAGGTGAGGAGTTCACACTCCAGTCATTTGTCGATGGACGTACGGTGGTTCCAATGCCAATAGTACAGGACCATAAGAGGGCGTACGAGGGAGACTCGGGGCCAAACACTGGGGGCATGGGTTCATACTCAATGGAGGATCACCGCTTGCCTTTCATGACAGCTGAGGATTTTGACAAAGCGATGGAAATCATGAAAAAGACCGTCAGTGCGATGAGGGACGAGGGGTGCCCTTACGTTGGATTCCTCTACGGCCAATTCATGCTCACACCCGAAGGGCCAAAGATCATTGAATTCAATGCACGTCTGGGAGATCCAGAAGCGATGAATGTTCTCCCGTTACTTAAAAACAATTTCGTTGATATATGCGCCGCAATTGTCGACAGGAATTTATCACAATCGAAGGTCACATTTGAACACAAAGCAACGGTATGCAAATATGTGGTGCCCGAGGGTTACGGCACGAAGCCTAAGAGCGGTCTGAAGATAACGGTCGATGAAGACGCCGTGAAACGCGAGGGCGCTCAATTATTTTACGCGTCTGTCAACGAGGACAATGGCGTGATCACAACGACGACCTCAAGGGCAATTGCAGTTGTGGGTATAGATGACACCGTAGGAGGGGCTGAAGCGCAATGTGAGCGCGGCCTGAAGCACATTTCCGGTGAAGCTATCTATGTGCGCCATGACATCGGAAAAAAAGAGCTCATTCAGAAAAGGATCGAACACATGAACAAGTTACGCAACCAAACATAATCGTATTTAAACGATGTCGCCCATTTCTGGAATATGAAGAATCTGGAAGAGATTGCCGATCGAATACAGTATAAGCTCGATGAAAAAGACGCTGTAAGGGAAGTAGCGATTAAATCATCAAGGGCGATCATCAGAATTTCGACTGGCATCGTCCATTCTATTCATAGGCGGGAGGATGTCAAAGAGGCATTGGCTGAAGCGAAGGAGGAGGTTCACCGCCTGAGGAGTCTCCTCGAAGATCACCCCGATATTTGGAACTCAGGTCTAGTTGAAGATGCGATGGCCGAAATGGCCGAAGCTTCAATACTTATGGCGATAGTCAATGACGAGGCCATTCCAGATCCCGAAGAGCTGAACATCACATCGACTTCCTATCTTCTCGGTCTCGCCGATGTTATTGGCGAACTGCGACGCTTCGCACTCGAGGCACTGAGAAAAGATGAGACAGAGAAGGCGGTGAAATACCTCGATATGATGGAGGATCTGTTTCTCGTTCTCATGCGCTTCGATTATCCAGATGCGATTGTTCCGATAAGGAGGAAGCAAGACGTCGCACGATCGCTACTCGAAAAGACGAGAGGAGAGGTCGCTGTTGCGGTGAGTTCCAAACGTCTTCAGGAGAAATTAGAGGATTTTCAAAGGCATCTGGACACCCGATGAAGTTGAGGAAATGTCGTAGATCGAGGAGAGCTAGGAGAGACATTCTGAAGAATGTGATAAAGGGAATCAATCACATCGATTTCAGAAATTCCTCTTTATTGCCTCCGTAATTTTCTCTTTCGGTACGACGCCAACAATTTGATCTACGACTTCCCCATCCTTGAAGAAGAGTAATGTTGGAATCGCCATGATCCTGAATCGTCTCACGAGCTCGGGATTTTGATCGGTGTTCATTTTGCCGAAGACGATCTTTCCCGAATACTCGGCTGCAAGTTTCTCAAAAATCGGAGCGAGCATTCTGCAAGGACCGCACCACTCGGCCCAGCAATCAACGATGAGCTTGGAATTCTCCTTTCTGATCTGTTCAAAATTGCCATCCGTGATCTCGATGAGATTTTCACCCATGAACTCGCCCTATCATGAATCGCATATATAAATCGTCTCAAATTTGCAGTCGTTTCGGCAGATTTTTTCATGATTTGGGACAGCTCTAGAACGTGATAAAAATTCGATCAACCACATGTGATGAGAAAACGCATAAAGTCTAGGTTTAACGCTTCATCCTTCTTCTCTTCGGACGCCGGTATACCAAATAGCTCGAAAATATTGATAAAAGGAGGATACCAACGAGCAGCGCGTTGACAAGCCCATAGTCGGTCTTTCCAACGAAAATTGTCGCCGTAAATGTGGTGCCACCGGTATCGAGTTTGACAAGAGAATTTCCTGGATCAATTGACACCGTGATGACGTGCTCCCCGGGCTTCATGTAGGGGTCGGTCCAGTTATAAACAATTGTCTTTGATGTCTTCGGATCGAGGTTTATCGTTGTTTCATAAATCTTCGACCCATCTGCATAAATCGCAACGGGGATATTCTTTACTGACATGTTCCCGTCGTTCACCACAGTTGCTGTGATGACAACTGGAACGAGAACCTTTATCGGAAAGTCTTTCGTGACCTTCTCGACAAGCGTCCCGTTGGCAGAAACTGAAGAGACATTTATGCGCAGAACCATGTCCTGAGCTTTCGGGGGCGCGGTCACATTGACTCTAAAAAGACCAGTTGGCGATTTTCCATTGGTAGGGATGACCTTTGCCTCTGCCGGTGATGGTCCGATTAATTTCGCCGTAAAACTAAAATTTCCTCCAGGTTCCTCTCCAGGGCCCCCAATGACCCTTATCACATATTCAGATTTCTCACCAGTAGCGATACAACTTCTGCCATCGACAGAGACGTATATGGGATCATAAGAGGCGGCACTGATACTCGTGAGTGGATAAATGAGAAGAACAAGGATTGACATAAATGCGATCGCAATCAGCGCTTTCTTCGTCTGAACACCCCCCTATGTATACCCATGAGGATGAACACCACAAATGCCGCCAAAGCAGCACCTGCAAGAGCGATAGTCTCAACAGGAATCGCTGCTGGTTCAAAATACACGTTTTCCCCGCCGATCTTCACACCATCTGAAGGCAAAAGGACCACAGGTAGTGGGGGCTTCACTGTCAGCAATGCATATGCATTTGGGGCTTTCTGAGATTCAGCTGAGATAATGACCTCAATATTCGGATTGGGGTTCTCCCGTGTTGGTGTCAGAAGGAGATCGAAATACTTGACTTTTCCAGCCAGCAAAGTAACGGTAAGATTATCAACAGGATTTTCGTCACCGAGTCTCAGCTCTGCGTTCCAACCCAGCTCAGCGAGCGCAACTCGATTTGCAACAGTGATGTCAATCGTGTCCTCATCGTTTCCGTTGTTCTCGAGTTTTATACTGTAAGAATACGGCGTCCCGTTTACCTGATAGGGCTTGTCGAACTTGAGATTTAGACTGTAGTATGGAAGGATGATCGCGTCTATTGATACTGAATCCTGTACTGATGCGTTGTTAGTTGAGGTTGCAGTGATCTTGATCGGCTGATGCGAGACGTAAACGCCCGCCGAGGGTGTGATGCATACCGTGACCAGCTGAGAGTTATAATAGCCGAAGTCGACGCTAACCGTGTCCTGAGAAAACACCACGTTCCAGTTCGCTGCTTGAGCTTGGAGTTTGAAGGTATCAGGCACATTTCCTTTGTTGATGATCCTAATATTGTAAACGGCTGTCTGGCCAGCTCCAAGCGCTGTTTTCTCAGCCTCATTCCACTGGAGGTCGACGCCCCTTTTAACTATTTTTTCCATTGTGATCGCACGACTCACATCAGTAATCAAATCGATCGATGTGTTTGCGTAATAATTAACGAGGACCCCTTTTTCCATTCCAGAAGAAGTGAACTTCACACCATATCTGCCCGATGGGAGGACAATTTCAAACGACCCTGAAGGAGAGGAAATTGCACTTAATTTTGCTCCATCAATTGATGTGATCTCGATCGTCGCATTGCCAGGGGTATAACCTTTTAGAGTTTCACCGGCAAACCGGAATCCAGGTAACAGAGTGAGATTAAACGTCTTGTTTGTTTGCGGCGGTACGCTGATAACACCGAGGAATACGCCCTGTCCTCCGACTTGTCTTGCGTAAACGCTGTAATTTCCGGGCGCTACCGATACTGCGTATGAACCGATCTCAGATGTAGTTACAGTGCTCATTGCTGTGGAAGACATCGAGATGAAATCTATTGTCGCTGGCACCAAAGATCCGCTTGAATCGGAAATCGATCCACTAAGGGTCGCATTATCATAAGCGCGCTCCAACACAACGATGACAACCGCTGAAGAAGGAACGACCAATGATGTGTTACCAGTATACCGTACATACCGCATGTCTAAGCCGATTCTCGTCTTCGTGTGGTAGTCGACCTCCGCTGTATAGTTTCCATATGGCAATATAGCTTCAAAGATGCCGGTAACATAAGAATCGACCCTCATCGTGGCACCAGCATCATTTCTGATTGTGACAGGAACGACATAAGAGAAGGGCGATCCTTCAAAATATATCGACCCTCTGACCGTTTTTGCAATAGATGTTGTGAGATTTAATGGCGAGGCGGATGCATCGATATAGATGCGATCGAAAAACGCATAATCAGCAATTGCCTGGTCGTTAAGTGCGTAGACACTATACTCACCTTCTGCAAGATAAAGATCAAAATTCTTGTATGTCGTGATCGTTCTTTCCTCAGGTCCGCTGAAGGTTATCTTTGTCGCGCCGGTTCTTTCGGGATAAAGTGAACCGTAAACTCTCACCCTCTTCACAAGGTCAATGCGCAACGGGGCGGGATCGGCGCCTATAATAACATCTATTGATGAGCTGTACTGGTATTTCGTTGCATTGCTACCTGAAGAAACGTTCTGGTCGACAACCACCTCGTAGTCTCCCGGTTGGAGTGAGATCGAGAAAGCACCTGATGAGCCGCTATTAGCCGTGAAAACGCTCCCAGTGGAAGAAACAAATTTTACCGCAATGCCAGCAACTGGTGTCGACTCATAATAAACGGTACCGGTAATTGTGCGGTTGAGGGGGACGAGTTTCACATCGATCGAGGTCGATGATTCGATAAGTGGGAAACTCAATACGTTGGACGCGTATCCCTCTTTGCTTATTGATAGATCATATGAATTACCTGAGGGCACAACAAAGGAAAAACCACCGAGTGAGTCGCTTGTCGCTTCGATCACCCTGCCGTTGCGATCCTGCAACTTCAATTTCACTCCCGAGATCTGCTCACCCGAGTCCATGACTGCATTGTTGTTTGCGTCATACCAAGTCACACCAGAAATTGAGGCGGCAGAAGACAGTACCAGATTCATGCGCCTCGATGAGTCGAAATATATGTCACCCCAGTATGCCTTTTCGTTTCCCTTGATATAGACAAAGTATGTGCCCTGAGGGATAATGATCTTCGCCAGACCAGTTGCATTTGTTACTGCCTCTAAAGTCGCGCCGTTGGCCCTCGATCGCATCAGAATCTCCGCATTACTCACAGATCCCATTGAATCAGAGACATGAAGGTCGATGATGTTTGCCGGCATGAGCCTGATATTGTAATTCATCGCAGAGTTGGAAGAATTCAAGGCGGCGAGAGAGACATATGTCTCACCGTTCTGGATTACTAAACAGAACACGCTGTAATTCCCGATCGGCAGCGTGACATCGTAAATTCCTTTTGAATCACTCTTCGTCCAGAATTCACCTGTTTCAGAGACAAATGATATTGTTGCATTGGAAACAACCGAACTTCCAATTATAACGCGACCCGAAACTTTCATCGAACCGTAAACCGTGAGACTGGTCGTCTTGTTTTCGCCTTCTGCAAGACTTATTTCATCTGGCACAACTGTATAGGAGGTGTCGCGCGTTTTCAAGAGATAATGACCTGAAAGCAAAGATCCAACTGAAAAGTGGCCGTTTGAATCTGTTGTTGCAATAATCTCTTTTCCACTGGTTGTGTCAATAATCTGCAAGCTAAGTCCCGATGCCGCCTTACCCTCGGCAGAAGTCGCTGTACCGCTAAGCGAGGATGGTTTCAATCCGATATCCTTTGTGATATTACCCATCGGGCGCAGATCTACCTGGATATGACCAAAAGAGTGGTTGTCGAGTACAGCATAGATGGTCGAGTTCATTGGTGGCAAGCCGTAGAGTCCGTAGCCAACCGCATTCGAGATAGTTTCGTATCGAAGCCCTCTACTCTCATTTTCAACGATCACTCTTGCCCCTTCGATGATCGTATCAGTTCCAGAAGTGTAGGCCCCATCGCCATCCATATCCCAGTATACTTTCCCCTTAACAGCACTACCTTGGACGATCGCATTCTTTGTCAGGTAGTAATCCCACTTCCCATCATTGTCCGCATCGATCTTCTTCCTCATCGCCTGATCGTAGCTCACATTGAAGGTCGTCCTACTCAGTTCAGTTGCAATCTGCGTCCTCAAATCAAGATCTCCGTAAGAGAAAACAAGTGTGACTTTACCGAATGGAACTATAACCTCGTAATGCCCGTCCGCATCAGTCTTCACCGTCTGATGCGGAATACCATATTCATCAAGGACCGTGACCCAGAGGTCAGGGTATGGCAACCCGCTGTTGGTCGTCACCGTTCCGTCGACGATGGCTCCATCATAATACTGGAGAAACACAACACCCTGTAGCAGGGCGTTCGCGCTCGCATCCACCGTTCCTTGCAGTTCGCCACGCTCAATTTTCTCACGGAGTTCGATTGCTTCATCGTAGCTAACTGCACGCCATGCATTGGAATGGTTCTTTACCTGATCTGGAGGGAATGGGTTATAATACGCGGTTCGATAGACCATTCTGAAATGTGTCATGTTCCAGCCCTGCATAGGAGGGTAGCTCGCTAAAGTGCCGGTAAGACCGGGTAATCCCTGGCTCGTCTCACCTATGTCATATGGTCCATAACCCATGAAGGCGCGATAAAGCATGCTGTTGTAGAACATCTCCTTGTAAACGATCTGGTAGCTGACGATCGTCATGTCTGAGGTGACGTTCGCAAGATCGTGGATTCCGCCCTCGCTGTCGATCGCCTTAATCTCGAAAAAGTCAATCGGGGAATTAGAGATCGTGTCGATTCTATAATCAGCCAATTTTGCAGGCGCGTAGAAAATGTTTGCACTCAGGGCCGTGAACGGGAATAATCTGCTGTCAATGGCGAAATAGGAAATGTCCACCCCTGTCAACTGGCGGAGCTCGTTATAGATCTTGACAAGATTCTCAAGGCCAGCCTTTGAAAGTTCCACACTCGCAGCAGAATACTTTGCGTTAGCGGGACTCAAATCAGCATCCCTAGGACCGTAGATTTCAGGATGATTCTTGACCACTTCAACATACCTATCTGGATTCACCATAATGTCCCGCAATTTCGTGTAGTCGACGCCATGATCGACGAGCACTTGAGCGATTGTTTCGTTTTCAAGTCCCGTCTTCTCGAGAATTCTAACAACGAAAAGCGCGACCGCAACCGTCTCATTTTGAGACATGATGAAGTTGCCAGCGAACTGGTAAGCGTTCTGGAAGTTATCAGCAACGGTTGGATGCTGTCCCGCCTGGATGGCCTCGAAACCATAGTCCCACCACGATAGAAAAGCAGGTCTCGCAGAAGCTGGGAGGACGTCTGAATCAACCGTCCTAAACCAGCTCCATGCTGCAGGCCAATACTGCGTCGGCAGTGGCATGCTGTATGTGAAGGCTCCGAAATACCAGTTTGATCCATTGATTGCATCATAACTTGAAGGTTTAGCAAAGTTCGGCATGATGTCATAGACCTGCTTGTCGTACTGTGCTTTCAGCTCGGAGGGGATTGCTGCGTCTGTTGCCCCCCAGGCATTTGGAAGGACAATGAGAAATGCAAGAAAGAATGCCGCAAATATGTGTCTGATTTTGATCGCCCGTCGCAGGAGGCTGAAAAACCCTATTCCCGCGCTGGCGGAGAAGGCGCGCGAAATGTCCGAAAACCTAACACTCTCGATAATCAATGCGAGAACCCATCCGCTCGTGACTGCGAATGCAGGACTCGCGTTAAACATGAATCTTGCCGCCATTACCGCCATAAACATCGAGATGGTAGTCCATATAACGATGAACACAAAATATGCCGCGACGTTCCTTCTAATCTTAATCGCGGCAATCACAACCCCTGCAAATGATAGCCAGAAGGTGACCGCACCGAAGGACAGGGCAAGGTCGGAGAAACTTGGTGCCTGCGCTTCAGAAATCGTCGAGTAAAGTTTGCTCTTGACGAAGTATCCCTGGCCCGTTATGATCGCCTCGAAAATACTCGGTGCCAAAACGGACAAGACGAGAAGTGATATTGCCGCAAGAAGTGTAAAAGAGGGGAGAACGAGGGTCCACGGATAGTCCCTCGTCGTGACGAAAATCACGCCGACGATGGCTGCAGCAGCAAAGAGATAAAATGGGACATCAAACCAGACTTCCCAGTAATTCATCTGGTAATAAACAGGCGCCATTATGGCAAAGGCTACAAGAAGAGTGACGATAATGGTGATCAAGACGCCCATAGAATCAGTGTTCCGAAATCGATTGATCAGAATTTGCACGAGGAAATAAGCAAGAATTATGATGAGGAGGTATGCGTACCCTGTCCAGATCATACCCACTGCGGCAAGTGAGATACCAGCGAGTGCCGCGTATATCGTTGATACCCAGTTCTTACGGAAATAATCAACAATTCCTGTGCGAATCGATTTAAAACTCCTCCAGTTTTCAACCCACCGATCGCCCTGGATTGCCTTAAGAGAGGTCAACAAAAAGTAGAATGAGCATACCCCAAAGAATAGGACCATTGGGTCGTGATCCGCGAAGGAGAGGACGCTACGGGTAATATGACCAGGCATAATTGCGAAGAGGAAGGCCGCAATAATCCCCGCCTTCTTACCGAAAGCCGTCCGCCCGATCAAATAGACAGGCACAACAGTCAGGGCACCCCATATCGCCGTTGAGAAAATGAGGGAATACCCAACTGCATCCGCTATAGCAATACCAGTTAATGCAGAGATGAGCATCCCCGACACAGCGATGGACCAATCGTAGAGCGGTGGACGTGGATTCCTCATTCCCATCGGATAATTGAGAAGCGGATCGTTAACGAGATGCGTACCTGTCGATGTGACATGATCAATTACTCTTTGATGGTAATACGAGTCCGAACCGCCTGATACAAGGAACCCATTTTCGACGGAAAGAGAGTAGCCAAAATAACTCCGCATGAAAAGGGCGATCAAAAAAATCATCAATAGTACGACAACAGTCTGCCAGTTCTTTCCAAGCCACGAATCGCCAAAGCGAGATTTCAAACTACTCAATGACCTGAACGGATTTCTTGAGACGAGGCCTGCTCTGCCTTCTTCTCGCCACTCCATCTCAGAGTCTCCCCGATAAAATCGTGCGAAGTCGATAACACACCCACTATAAATAATTGTCCACATCCATACTTGAATATATCATTATCTGGATATCTTATCAGACGCACGCGATCGATCGTTTCCTAGGCGGCTCGCGATTTCATCGCAGATCGCCTCTGCGGCATCGCGTGGCTTTGAGCTCTTGTAAATTGAGCGCCCGACAATAACATAATCAGCACCCATCGAAATCGCGTCTCCTGCACTCCCGCCCTGCGCGCCAACACCAGGTGCAAGTATGAGAAGATCACCCACGATCCTCCTGATCGTTTTGATGCGATCCAACCTCGTCGCAGGTGCTATCACGCCAGAGGCCCCGCAATCTACTGCGAGGGCCGCAAGCCTCTCCGCGACAGGCGCGGTGAATTCCTTTCCACCAGGATGACTCATTTCTGTGACGACAAAAATGTCAGCAGATTCCCCTGCAGACTGAACTGCCTCACGAACAGAGTCATGACCCACAAATCCGTGCACAATAATTCCTGAGGCGCCTAGATCAACTGCTTTTTCAACAATCAGCCTTACGGTGTTGGGGATATCAGCGACCTTGAAATCACAGATAACATCACACAATTCTGAGATCTCACTGATGATTGAAGGAGAAGAATGAAGAACAAGAGGCCAATTGATCTTAATTGCATCAGCGATGTCGCTGAGCTCTTCAGCAATTTTCAGCGCTCTTTCTCTGTCAGTCTCGTCTAGGGCGACTATCAGTCTCGTGTTCTTCTTCATTCTGCTCACCTGGAAACTGTTCTTCTAGCCATTTAACTAAAATCTTCAGGATTTTTCTTAAAAGGTACTCATACATTCCATCGATTTAATTCCTTTTAGATTTGGTCAAGATTTCTAACGCAATCTCAGATAGACCCTCAAATCATTGAAGTCGAGTCTACAGGATTATATGAAAATCTCTGAATTTAAATAAGTAAAACGGTCAAATTGCTAAAACGGTAGTCTTTTCCAGCGAGAGAAAGATTTAAGACTCGAAAGCTCTGCGCCTTTTGATGAAATTAAAGTCGTTAGGGGCCGGTTCAAGGTACGTTGGCCCATTACCAGAAGGTTGCAGGATTTGCAAAGAAGGCGCAAAGCTGGTCTTATTGGTCACTGGCAAATGTAACGCGTCATGCTATTACTGTCCCCTATCGTTGAAAAAGAAGGGGCGCGACGTCATTTATGCAAATGAACTGAAGGTAAGAAGAAGGGAGGATGTTATCGAGGAGGCAAAGCTCATCGATGCCGAGGGCACAGGTATCACTGGTGGGGATCCTTTACTCGTCCTCGAGCGGACGCTTGAATTTATTTCGATGCTAAAAGATGAATTCGGCCAGGACCATCATATTCATCTTTACACGGCCACAATTGACCGGGAGGCATTTGATGCGCTCGAGAGCGCAGGTCTCGACGAATTGCGCATCCATCCGGATATATCCCTCTGGGACAAAATGGGAGACACAGGAATTGAAAGGGCCATTGAGTCGAAGAAGATGAAGATTGGGCTCGAGATACCAGCGCTACCCGATAAAAAAGATGAAATCATTTCGCTCGTGACTTACGCGGACAGTCTCGGCATGGATTTTATCAACATCAATGAGCTCGAATTCTCCGAAACAAACTGGAAGAGACTTAAAATGAGGGGATTTACAGTCAAAGACGATCTTTCAAGTGCAATTGATGGGAGCGAGCAACTCGCACTCGAGATACTCAAACTTGATCTTTCGATTCCCCGCCACTACTGTTCATCAAGCTTCAAGGACCGCATTCAGTTGAGAAACAGGATCAGGCGAAGGGCGAAAAACGTTGCACGGCCCGGCGATATCATAACAGGAGATGGGACGTTGTTGAAAGGTATCGTAGAGGGCAAGGATCTATCTAAAATCAGAGAGATGCTCCTAGACGTCTTTGAAGTACCAGATGATCTCATTCACATCGATATGGAGAAGAAAAGGGTCGAGGTCGCTCCGTGGGTTCTTGAAGAGATCTCAACTTCATTACCCTACGACTGTTATATCGTTGAAGAATACCCAACGGCGGACAGGCTTGAGGTTGAAAGAGAGAGGCTCCCCTCTAGATCTAAGCTACACTGATGCTCTGTATGTTGTGATGCCTGTTGACTATATCCCTTGCGATCTTTAGATTCTTCCCGTTCTTCCCGATCGCCCTTCCTTTAACCTTCGGATCGACCGTCACAGTTGCATGGATGATATTTCCACGATTTTCAATTTTAACGCTCTGCACATTGTAATTGTAAAATACGTTCCTGATGAATTCCTCGGGCTCATCAGAATACTCAATCACCTGAATGTTCTTGCCAGTCGCATTCTTCATCCTTATAACGTTTTCGCCACCCTTTCCAACTGCCTTATTTGCCTGACCGGGGTTGACAACAAAAACAAGTTTGTCTTCTGTTTCGAGGCAGTCCCTGACTCTCGTCTTCGTGATACTCTCAAAAAGTGAGATGTATCGGAGAGTCTCCTCAGTAAGAGTGATCTCTGGCATGACAATCACAACGAAAGAATATTTGAAGCCCCCTTATCAATGACGGCGAGTGCCGCTACTGAAAAGGGTTTCCCACATAGTGCACCGAGCTCAATATTCGTCCCATCAAATCGGTAGACCTTGACGCCATGATTTCCAGATACGAGGAACTCGCTCGGGCAGTTCTTTGCGATGATGACCAGCTTCGCCTCTCCTTTCTTGACTGCCTTTTCTGTTCTCTGTGTCCCAAACACCACCTTTCCGGTCGATGCCGCAGTTTTCAACGCTCTTCCCAAATCTATCATTTATTCGCCTCCCTGCGCACCGGCACATAAACTAGATTAACAGCTCCTGTGCCAAGAGTAACTGGTTGCCCTACTATAATATTTTCTGCTACACCGTCTAAGTGGTCAACTTCTCCTGTGATAGCGGCGTGTAGCAAATGCGTCGCGGTAATCTCAAAGGCTGCTCTTGCAAGAACGCTCGACTTTCTACCGGAGATACCGTGTCTGCCGATCGCCTTCACGTCGCCGTCATGAGTCATCAGGTCCGCCACGAGCATGATATGCCTGATATCGACGGTCAGACCCTGCTCTTCTAATGTTCGCGAGGCTTCGTTGATAATCGCGTTCCTAGCTGCCTCTATCCCCAACACTTCGTATATCTCCTGAATGCAGTTCGTCGTGGTCCTGGTCCGATCGACGCCCTCGATCTTGAGGACTTCCTGCAGGTTTGACCCCTCAGTGTAAATCACATACTCATCTCCGCTCTTTCGCAGGATCGCACGTTTAATGTTATCGATCCCTTTTATCTTGCACTCCTTGACTGTATCCACAATATTCTGCAATTTCTTGAAAGAAGGTTCATCGGACGTGATCACAATCTTACCATCCACAATCTCCGCAAGGCCTTTGATTGCACGGAGTTTCTGGAGCTGCGCATAGACATCGTCAAGAGTAATCTCCTTCTGTATCATTTTCCTCTCATCAGGATGCACGATCACTTTCATGTTGATGATATCCGTCTCGATGTCAGCAATGTCGAGTAGAATGGTCGCTTCAATTTCCGTTGCGATCTTCCTAACCCGTTCGACGTCGTTCCTGATCTTCGGATCGATGTGGATCTCCATCATGGGTGTGCTTGGGATTCTCCTCGCGTCAACGATTTCGATGAGCCTCGGAAGACCTAGGGTGACGTTAATCTCGGCAACACCTGCATAGTGAAAAGTACGCATCGTCATTTGTGTACCTGGCTCCCCGATACTCTGTGCTGCAACGATTCCTGCAGATTCGTGCGGGTCCATCAGATGTTGCTCGTATTTTTCATGAGCTCTCTGGAGGATTTTCCTCAGGGTCTCATCTGGGACGTCGATCCCTTCTAGCCGCTCAGAAATATCGATAATAACACGCAACGGGACGTCGATGTCCATTTCTTCTGCTAGTTTGAGCATTTTTGATTGTAGTTCTGTCAAGGGCTTCGATTTAATAGGTATATAGATCTCCGTTTTGCTTTCCTTAATCTCTTGAGGCTTCTCCTCCTTTTTCTCCGCCTTTTGAGCTATCTTTTTCGCCAACTTTTGAACAGGCTTACCTCCGACCTTGGCCAGAATGTTCGCTGCCTCGTCGTCGGTGAAGCCGAGCGATGCAATTTCCTTGGCGCTTGCTGATGCAATTTCGCTGATTGACTTGTACTTCGAAACGAGCTTTGAAATCGCTTCCTCGCTGAGACCTCTCCGCTTGAGTGCATTGATCGTGTCCTTCAGCGCCACTTACTCCTCACCTCCGGCTTCGAACTCTGGCTCCTCATACTCCTCTTCTTCCTCGACTTCCATCAGATCCTTCTCAATCGTCGCATATCCGCCGACCTTCTTCTCCTCGATTTTCGCCAGCAACTCAGCTTCATCTCCGAGCACTTCGATCAAGAGATCATCGACATCGATTGGGCTGCCCTGTACACTTCTCGATGGATCTATGCCATCTTCTCCATACCTGAACTGGATGATCATGTCCGCGGTATTCCTCACGGTGCCATCCTGTTTCAACTTGAGATCCTCGAGCGCGTTGATAAGACGGCGCTGCATGTAACCCGATCGCGATGTACGAACGGCTGTGTCGACGAGACCCTCACGACCACCCATACTGTGGAAAAAGAATTCAGTTGGCGTCAGACCGCTCTTATAGGAATTGACAACGAATCCCTTTGCTCTCGCACCGAGATCGCCCTTTTTGAAGTGCGGCAGAGTCCTATTCCAATATCCTCTCGAAAGCCTCTCTCCTCTGACCGCCTGCTGACCGATGCAACCAGCCATCTGGCTCAGGTTGAGCATCGAACCTCGTGCTCCAGATCGTGCCATAATCACGGCGGAGTTCTCGAGACCGAGATGCCTTGACGCAATCTGCCCCGCTTCGTCCCTCGCCCTTCCTAAGACCTTCATGACCTCAACTTCAAGGGTTTCTTCGAGAGACCTTCCTGGAAGCTGTTCGAGAATGCCCTCACGGTACGCAGTCACGAGTTCATCGACCTTCTTTGCCGCGTCCTGAAGCACCTCCTCAATCTGTCTCTTCGCCTCCTCAGGGATATCCTCATCATCAATTCCTGTCGTAAATCCACGTACCATGATTGCGCCGATTGCAAGTCGCGTCAGGTTGTCAATAAACGTACGCGCGACATCTGAGCCGTAATCCCTGGCGATCTTGTCGATAATTTTGCCCTTGAAAGCGCCGATCGCTTTTTCATCTATCGTGCCGCATAAGAGTGTGCCATTTCTGATTTTCACGTAGGCGTCGAGATCGCATTTTTCTTTAAGACATTCGGGGCATTTCCTGCAAATCGACGCCCTAAACGTCATCCTAAGGTCATCTGGCAATATCAGTGAGAACAGTTGCTTTCCCGTCCAATATTTTTTGCCTTCTTCGACAATAGGTTCTGGGAGAGGCTTATGATCAACTTTTGAAAGGATGAAGAGTGTTTCGCTCAGTGTGAACTTCGAATCCTTATGAGTGAGGAGGAAGCTACCAGTGATGTGGTCGTGGATAGCACCAATAATCGGACCCCCAAACCTCGGTGAGAGGATGTGTTCCTGAACTTTCATGAGGATGAGGGCTTCTGCTCTCGCCTCATCGCTTTGCAAAACGTGGAGATTCATCTCATCCCCATCGAAATCCGCGTTGTACGGTGGACAGACACAGAGATTGAGCCTAAATGTCTTCCATGGCATGACTTTGACCGTATGTGCCATCATCGACATTCTGTGAAGCGAAGGCTGCCTGTTGAAGAGGACGATATCACCATCAACGAGGTGCCTTTCCACAACAAAACCAATATCGAGAGTCTCGGCAACACTCTCCGCATTTTTCTCCGTTACCCTGATCCTCCTGCCATCGGGCCGAATCACGTAGTTAACACCTGGTAGGTATTTTGAACCTTGTGGATTCGGACCCCGCTTGACCATTTCCCTCAGTGTTTCGATGTTGTACTTTGTCACATAGACGGGGACAGTCAGTTCCCTCGCAGCTTCGACAGGGACACCGACCTCGTTGATCGAGAGGGAGGGGTCAGGTGATATGACAGTACGAGCGGAAAAATTGACCCTCTTTCCCGAAAGGTTTGACCTAAACCTTCCCTCTTTTCCTTTAAGCCGCTGAACGAGGGTCTTCAACGGCCTTCCCGAGCGGTGCCTCGCCGGGGGGATTCCTGAGGTCTGATTGTCGAAATAAGTCGTTACATGATACTGCAAAAGCTCCCAGAGGTCTTCGACAATGAGTTGCGGTGCCCCAGCGTCCCTGTTCTCCCTCAGACGCTGGTTGATCCTCAATACATCAACGAGTTTATGCGTCAAATCGTCCTCTGAACGGTCACCTGATTCTAGCGTTATCGACGGCCTCACAGTGACAGGGGGGACAGGGAGTGCGGTGAGGATCATCCATTCAGGTCTGCATGCTTTGGGATCGATGCCCAACGGTATCAAGTCTTCATCCGGGATCCTTTCGAGACGTTCCCGAACCTCTTTTGGGGTGAGCTTATGTCCGTTTTCCCTAAAAGTCGTCGGTTTATCAAGTGTAATTTTCAATTGCTCGGCACCGCAGTGCGGGCAGACAGGTTTTGAAGCCGCATCTTTGGCTGTTTCCTTTGAGACCATGCGAACCTCGATCGCATCGCCGCCAAGCGTTTCGAGCGACTCCATCGCCTCCCTGTACTCTCTAGCTTGATCCTCAGTCAGGAGAAGGCGCCCGCAGGACCTACAGGTTGATTGCAAGAGCTTCTTAATTTCCTTAACGAAACCAACATGAATTACTGGCATCGCAAGGTCGATGTGACCGAAGTGCCCTGGGCACTCGTCAGCTTTATGCCCGCATGTCTTGCAGCGCAGACCGGGCTCGATGACGCCCAGATGAGGATCCATCAATCCCATTTCGATGGGGAATCCGTCATCGTCATAGGTGTCGGCCGTGATGATTTTCGTCGCTGACATCCGCCGAATTTCATCTGGCGATAACACTGCAAACTTGATCGCCCCTATCCTTTTGGAGACACCTCGCATCATCTTAAATCCTCCAATTGAAGGCGCATTACAACGCCCAACGAAAGAAGTTCATCGAGCAGCAATTTGAATGCATATGAGGTCTGGACAAGACTGATATTCGTGTTATTACCGCAAACAGGACATCTCAGCACACCGCGCCTGTCCATGATCGCGATATGCCCGCAGTTCGGGTTCCCACAAACATACTGGAATGTGCCATCAGATTCGTCGAGCAATCGATCCTTGATCACCATTGCCGCGCCGTGACCTATCAGACAGTCCCTCTCCATTTCACCAAATCTGAGACCACCCTGTCTCGAGCGACCTTCAGTCGGTTGTCGGGTTAAAATTTGGACAGGTCCGCGACTGCGCACGTGGAGCTTCCCAGATACCATGTGGTGCAATTTCTGATAATAGATCACACCGATGAAAATGTCCGCACCGATTTTCCGACCAGACATACCATCGTACATGACTTCCTTTCCGGTATGCTTGAACCCGCACCTCACGAGCGCTTCACGCAATGATTGCTCTTTCTCCCCGCTGAATGGCGTGCCGTCGATCATCCGGCATTCCATTGCGCCGACTTTGCCACCGATCATCTCGAGGACATGGGCAACAGTCATCCTCGATGGAATCGCGTGCG